>JAAUSO010000177.1 GCA_012033205.1 Richelia sp. SL_2_1
GGCACTTACAATCTAAATTTCAGCTTGAAAAGGTGTTTTGAAGTTAATAATGGCTGTAAGAAAATACCAGCAAAGGTTTCAAGATTAGTTTTCAGCCAATTTAGCACGCTAAGTACGGAAGAGCCATGGTTACACGCACAAACTACTTTAGCTATTGGTTTATTAAGAGATGAAAAGGAAACGGAAGCAAGACCTTTACTTTTGCGTACTTTGATTCAACAAAAGTTTAATAAAAGAACTATAGCTGCATTTTTAATTAGTTTTATTCCCAAACCATTAGCACGTAAATTGTTAGCTGTGTAAATTGGTAATTGGTAATTGGTAATGGGTAATTGTTGACTTATTATAATATTGCCTATGTGTAGACTTTACGGGAGATTATCATCTCTAGGAGTTAATTTATCTACACTAACTTTCGACATAATCCACAAGTCGTAAATTCTCAATTTATCTCTTGAAATTATTCTTAAGAAAAATATAGTTGTAGAATTTATAGGTCAACAGGTCAATAAATTTTCAACCCACTAATCATGCTTGAGTTGTATCAATTTGAACTTTCTCAATACTCAGAAAAAGTCCGCCTTATTCTAGATTATAAAGGTCTAGAATACCGCAAAATAGAAGTAACACCCGGCATTGGACAAGTAGAATTATTCCAAAAAACGGGGCAACGTCAAGTACCCGTACTCAAAGATGGTAGTAGATATATCTCGGATTCTACTGAAATAGTTAAGTATATAGACGCACAATATCCGGATAAACCACTGATGCCGCAAGACCCCAAACTTCGGGGATTATGCTTAATGTTGGAAGAATGGGCGGATGAATCCATTGGTACCAAAAGTAGAAAGGCTTTATTTTCTGCTATTAGTAAAGACCAATACTTCCGTAAATCTTTATTACCCAGTTCAACGCCAGATTTACTGAAAACATTGGTGGAAGGGGTACCTAGTGACATACTGAAAGTTTTGGGCTTGGGAGTCGGCTACAGCCCCGATGCGGTACAAGGTGCGATGAGAGATTTAAAGCAAGATTTGGAAGCTTTGACTTTGATATTAGAAGATAGTCCTTATTTGCTGGGCGATCAACCATATCTTGCTGATTTTGCAGTTGCAGGTTTATCAATATTGTTAAAATTTCCCGATGGTGCTTATTTAGATTTACCAGCAACTATTAAAGGTAAAGGAGTTCCAGGTTTAGCAGATAATCCCATTTACCAGCCATTTTTTGATTGGCGCGATCGACTTTACGCTCAATTTCGCAAACCAATAATCGGTTCTACCATTAACAGTTCCAATGCGCCGACATCGATTCAGATTGACTAGACAATAGTCATAGACTATAGCGGTAAACAGTCAACAATTACCAACAACCAATTCCTGATCACGGATTGATTGATGATTACACTGATTTCACGGATTGAATTAGCTAATTAACGTCAATTCGACGATCATCGCAGAAGTCGGGTTTTTATAATGATTGTCTGTTACTACAGATATTTATCCTAAAAACCCGACTTCTTACCTATTACCCATTAGCAATTTTTTTATTCGCATAATTGATACAGTGCAATTAAAATTCTTTTAAGAAGAACATATAAACTAATGCACTTATCTGTATGAATTTTATTAGTAGACAACCTTTAGGTTCAGTTATTCAAGGTTCTTTAGCTGGGGGATTAGAAGTCAGATTACATCCCGATATTTTAGTTGAAGATATGCGGGTAGGTAAGTTTCTGGTTGTCCAAGGGGTGCGATCGCGATTTTTCTGTATGCTGACAGATGTGGCTTTGGGAATTTCTAATCAGAGGATTGTGGCTCATCCTCCGAGTTGGGAAGATACTTTTATGCGCGATATTTTAGCCGGAAGCGGTACTTACGGTACTATTAACCTCTCGCCGATGTTGATGTTTACTCCCGAATCTAATGAATCGGATTTTGATAATAATAATGTAGATGCTAGGTCTGCAAAATTGAAAGCAGCGGTAGATACTAGTTTGGCATCGTTTCAAGCCCAAACTAGTACTACAATGCAATTAATGCCGGTTAAAACAATTCCCACTCATTTTAGCCAAGTTTACGACGCTTCTGAAGATGACTTTCGCCGGGTATTTGGTTGGGAAGATGATCCGCAAAGAAAGAATTTTTCTATCGGGCAACCATTGGATATGGATGTACCCGTGTGCATCGATTTAAATAAGTTTGTAGAAAGAAGTAATGGAGTTTTTGGTAAATCTGGGACGGGTAAATCTTTTTTGACGCGCTTACTTTTGGCTGGGACAATTAGAAAAAATGCAGCGGTAAATTTAATTTTTGATATGCATTCGGAATACGGTTGGGAAGCGGTTTCCGAAGGCAAAAATTTGAGTACTGTTAAAGGTTTAAAACAGTTATTTCCCAGCAACGTAGAAGTTTTCACCTTAGACCCAGAATCGACAAAACGTCGTGGTGTACCTCACGCTCAAGACCTTTATTTAAGTTACGACCAAATCGAAGTTGAAGATATTAAGTTATGTTCTCGTGACTTAGGACTTTCCGAAGCGAGTATTGATAATGCCAATATTCTTCATGCGGAATTTGGGAAATCTTGGATTGTTCAATTGCTGAACATGACTAACGAAGAAATCAAAATATTTTGCGAAGAAAAGCGCGGACATCAAGGTTCAATTACCGCATTACAGCGCAAACTAATGCGGATGGACAATTTAAAGTATATGCGTGCTGCTTGCCCGCACAACTATATTAATCAAGTGATGAATTCCCTAGAAGCTGGGAAAAACGTTGTAGTAGAATTCGGTTCTCAATCGGATATGCTTTCTTATATGTTGGTGACGAACATGATTACTCGTCGAATTCACCAACAATACGTTCGTAAAGCAGAAAAGTTTTTGCAGAGCAAAAATCCCGTTGATAAACCATTACAGTTAATGATTACTATCGAAGAAGCACACCGTTTCCTTGACTCGGCGATAGTACAAAGTACAATTTTTGGTACAATCGCTCGTGAAATGCGGAAGTATTTTGTCACTTTATTAGTGGTAGACCAAAGACCTTCGGGGATAGATAATGAAGTCATGTCCCAAGTCGGTACTCGCATCACTGCCTTACTCAACGACGAAAAAGATATTGAGGCAATTTTTACCGGAGTTTCCGGTGCTGGTGGTTTGAAATCGGTGTTAGCAAAATTAGACTCCAAACAGCAAGCATTGATTTTAGGTCATGCCGTTCCCATGCCGGTAGTGGTGCGTACCCGTCCTTACGATTCCGTATTTTATCAAGAAATTGGCGACCCCGATTGGGAAGCTAAACCAGATGAAGAAGTATTCGCCGCAGCCAAATTAGCAAAAGCAGATTTGGGCTTTTAATTAATGATCAATTATCTATGGAGCATAGAACATGGGGTATAGAGCATGGGGTATTGCAAAATAGGGAGCAAGATGCTCCCACTACAAAAAATATTTTCATAACTCCTAACTCCTAACTCCTAACTCCTAACTCCTAACTCCTAACTCCTAATTGTTATTTGGTTTCCTTGACGCAATTTGAAAATAGTGGCAGTGTAATACTATTACATTTTTATCTATTTTTTTGGTTAAGGTGAAATCTTGATCAGTTTTACTTGCACAAAGGTTTAAGTAAACGATACATTGTAGTACGATCGCTTTTTCAATCTCCAAAACCAATCTTTAGATAGAGCAGTATTTGACTTGGAACGGCGAAAATACTGATAAAGCGATAACCTATTAACTACAAATTCATAATTAGTGATTCCGAAAAATATTAACTTAGTAACATCCACCCACGACAAATACTCTTAAGTTCGGTAATCCGGCTATTTGCGGAGAACCGAATTGATCTTTTTCACGTCAATATATATATATGGAACTGCAAGCAAAAAAAGATATTAGTTGTCTTTTTTGGCAACTAATCCCTGAATGTATTATAATGAAAAGATTTATTTGAAGCTCTTTACTAACGACAAAATTTGTCGTAATATTAGATTAAGTAAAACTCATACTGACTTCATATTTAAGCGTCGCCCTTAGCGACTAAGGAAAAAAATAAATTGTTGAAACCATAAAAAGTTTACTTCTAGGGGATTGAAAAATAGGGGGAGGCAGAGGAACTAATGGGGAAAGTTTACCGTCTGTAAGTTTTCTGTACAAGTTGGGGATTAACAAGTTGGTATTTCCCGCTGGTTCCACAATTAGTATATTTATTTCCCATACCCTCCCTAGTAATTAAATGCTCATCGTGTCTACGGAGTAGAGGAAAACGCACCAATGCCCATCGAAAACACTGTAACAGAAAAAAACGATACCAAATTTACGGCTGATATGGTGCGAACCTATCTGCGCGAGATTGGTAGAGTACCTTTGCTTACCCGCGAGCAAGAAATTGTTTTCGGGAAGCAGGTGCAAAAATGATGAAGCTGGTTGAAGCCAAAGAAGCAGCTTCAAAGAAACTGGGACGGGAAATTAGCTTAGAAGAATGGACTAAAGAAGTTGATTTACCCGAAACAGAACTGAAAAAGACTGTTTTTGAGGGTAAACGCGCTAAGCAAAAAATGATTGAAGCGAATTTGCGCTTAGTTGTGGCGATCGCCAAGAAGTACCAAAAGCGGAACATGGAGTTTCTGGATTTAATCCAGGAAGGGGCTTTAGGATTAGAGCGGGGTGTAGAGAAATTTGACCCTACTCGCGGCTATAAGTTCTCCACTTATGCTTACTGGTGGATTCGTCAAGCGATTACAAGAGCGATCGCGCAGCAAGGAAGAACTATTCGTTTACCGATTCACATCACCGAAAAGCTCAACAAAATCAAGAAAGTACAGCGTGAACTTGCTCAAAAATTAGGGCGTTCGCCATCTCCAGCAGAAATTGCCAAGGAGTTGGATTTGGAACCGGCACAAATTCGCGAATACTTGAATATGGCACGTCAACCAGTTTCGTTGGATGTGCGAGTGGGTGACAACCAAGACACTGAGTTGCAAGAAATGCTTGAAGATGACGGTCCATCACCAGAGTATTACACAACTCAAGAGTTCTTACGTCAAGACTTGAAAAACTTATTAGCGGAGCTAACTCCTCAACAGCGAGAAGTGTTAATTTTACGCTTTGGATTAAACGATGGTAATGAAATGTCCTTAGCGAAAGTTGGGGAACGTTTAAGCTTGAGTCGTGAAAGAGTTCGTCAATTAGAACATCAAGCACTTGCTCATTTACGTCGTCGTCGTGGCAATGTTAAGGAATATGTTGCAAGTTAATAGTTAGATATACCAATATCTTAAACGCGATGCGCCTCCTTTTGGGAGGCGATTTTTTTAGGTAATTTTAGTAATATTTAACAAATTTAACAAATATTTTATAATACTTTATTTTTTCAATTCAGCCTTCTGAGTCAACCATTAGGATGAATACGAACACTTATAGTAGTGTTAATCTAAGTAGTATAAAGTTAACATTTAAAAATTAAACAGAAAATTTAATAAATTACGGTTTTTTTTCCCAGACAATATAAATTAAGCTTTTAATAATGCGATCGCATTTATATACGTAGTTGAAAATAAAACAGCCTCTTACAGAGTGAAAAAATAAATGTCCATTTATTTATAGGAGAAATCGGGTGTTTAAACAGATTAACAAATTGATTTCACCTCCTCTTGCAGTTCCTCTATTGGGATTAGTGATAGCCATTGGTGCAATAAGTCAACGCGCACAACCAGTTTTATCAAAACAAATTTATCGACTGCAAGCAACAACAGAAAAACAAGCACCAACAATTACTTGGATGGAAAACAGTTCTGGAGTTGCTTCCGAAGGAATTTCTAAAGAAGCGCGGTTGCGAAGAGTATTGGATAGTTCGTCTTCTGAGTCGCCGTCTGCGGCTAGAGTATCTCCTGGAGAAACTTATACTTGGATACAGCGAAATACGACTTCAGAAGATTTAGCACAAGAATTAGAAAGCTTATCTGCTCAAGCAAAAATTAGTGAAGATAAAGCCTCGATCAAAGGAGCGATACCGAGAGCAAGTTTTCCTGATAATAATGGTGTCTTTCTTTATGGAGCTTCACGGCAAACAGAACAATTTGGTAAAGGATATATCATTTTTGAAAAAGTTAGCGATAGAGTTGTAGGGGCAATGTATATGCCTGCTTCCGAGTTTAATTGCTTCCAAGGAACTTTAGATAGTTCAGGAGAGATCGCAATGACAGTTAAAGGTTATGCTGGTGATGTTAATCCAACTCAAGTGGCTTCAAGATATGGATTACCCCAATCAAACGAAGATAATTTAGACAACTACGCCTATTCGGTTACATTACAAGATTATTATCAGCTTGATAACATTGGCAACGATGACCGACGGATTTTGCAAGCTTGTAAAGCAAATTTTCAATGATTTGAATGTCAAACGGTTATTAGATAATTAGATAGTTAATCATTAATACTTGTTGACAGGGTAAGACGAACCACTAGCCACCAACTACTAACTACCAACTACTAACCATTATCTAATATTCGATTCCTGGCTGTGCTTTTACAGCTTGATCGCGGAAAGGATGTTTAATTAAATTCATTTCGGTAACTAAATCAGCTCGCTCGATCAAAGATTGAGGTGCGCCTCTACCCGTAAGTATGACATGATTTCTTTCAGGTTTTTGTGATAATCCATGTAACACCTCGTCAACTCTTAAGTAACCAAGTTTGATCGCGATATTAATTTCATCCAACAAAACCAACTTGTATTCTGGATTGCGGATGTATTCTAATCCTTTTTCCCAAGCAGCTTGAGCTTTTTCAAGATCGCGATCACGATCTTGAGTTTCCCAAGTGAATCCCTCACCCATGGCGTGGAATACCAACTGTCCGTTTTCTTTCCAAGCACTAAATGCTTTTTTTTCGGAAGGTTCCCAAGCACCTTTGATAAATTGAATTATCGCTACTTTGTATCCATGTCCGAGGGAACGTAGCACCATTCCCAAAGATGCTGTTGTCTTTCCTTTCCCATTACCAGTGTTGACAATAACTAAACCTTTTTCCAGTGAAGCGTCAGCAATTCTTTGGTCTTGCACTTCTTTACGTCGCTGCATTTTTTTCCGATACTGTTCTGGCGTTAGGGAGCTACTTTGGGCATCCTCTAATGGAGATGTGGTTAAACTAGTTTGATTCTCTTTCATAATACCCTGTATTTTTGTACTTTGATCAAGGAGTTCCATAACCTTTAAAATAAACTTTAATAATTAACTTTAATTATTTAGGTAAAATAACTCATTGTGATATTTATATTTAATTATCTTTTCTTTACAAAAAAAATACCATTAATTAAAATTTAGTACCAAATTTCTATTGTAAATTTTAAAGTACTTAAAAAAATATTTTCCATGAAATTAAGTGTAATAATTCCATGTCTTAACGCAGCTGATACGATTGTGGCTCAATTAGAGGCTTTAATCCAACAGCAATGCTCTGAACCTTGGGAAATTATTATTGCTGATAATGGTTCAACAGATCAAACCTTGGAGATTGTCAAACAATATCAGCAGAATCTACCTAACTTACGTATAGTTGATGCATCAGCTATTAAAGGTTCTGCTTATGCCCGTAATGTAGGCGCAAATGTTGCTTTATCAGACAATTTAGCATTTTGCGATGCTGATGATGAAGTCACTTGCTCCTGGGTAGCAGCAATGATAGAAGCACTATCCAAATATGACTTTGTAGCGGGTTGTAGCGATTATTTAAAACTAAATCAACCATGGGTAGTAAACTGTTGTGGATTAAGAGAGGCTAACGGCATCAAAGATTACGTGTATTTCCCATATGCAGCAGGTAACAATCTTGGTGTTAAACGTTTTGTTCATAATTCAGTCGGTGGATTTGATCAAACAATGCTGTTACTCCAAGACATAGATTACTGCTGGAGAATCCAAAAAACCGGCATCAAACTTGAGTCCGCAGCAAATGCAGTCATTCATTTTCGCTTTCGTAACACTGTTAAAGGTATGTACCGTAGATGTTGGAGATTAGGCTGTTATGATATTTTGCTGCATCAAAAGCATCAAAAAATGGGAATGCCTAAATTAATTAAATGGCGAAACTTGTCCAAAGATGCCGCAATTCTTCCTTTAAAATTTTTGGTGAAAGTTCGCGATCGAGACAGCTTTGTCAGATGGTTATTAGACTTGGCTTGGTTGGGAGGACATTTACAAGGTTGTATAAAGTACAAGTACTTGGCGATTTAAACGAGAAACCATCAGAAATTACCCTGTTCATTGCCCATTAATTAGAGATTAAGTTGGTTATTAGATATCTGCTAAAAGCAGGTTAAAGTGGGAAGAATATTTCTCACCCCTATTATTTGACCTGTATGTTATACTTACCAAGGAGAATTAATTCGGTAGACAGCGTTTGTTTTTAGCATTCACAGACTTATCTCCGAAATGTAAATCTCTACACACTCATGATTTCGGAGACGATCCATGTCGATTTACGTAGGCAATCTTTCATACGACGTTACAGAGGAAAATTTGAACGCCGTCTTTGCAGAATATGGCACTGTAAGACGTGTTCAAATCCCTACTGACCGGGAAACTGGTCGCGTGCGCGGTTTTGGTTTTGTAGAAATGGGTTCAGAAGATGAAGAAGCAGCAGCTATTGAAGCTCTTGATGGTGCTGAATGGATGGGACGTGACTTAAAAGTCAATAAGGCTAGACCCAGAGAGGAAAGAAATTCCTTTGGTGGTAATCGTAGAAATAATAATTTCCGCAACCGCTACTAAACTTCATTAAGTTATCTTAAAATAGTTAATTTTTAATTTGCTAAATTAACTTTATCAACTAACGGCTCAGGCAAGACTGCTTGGGTTTTTTTAGTGGTAATTGATGGATGGTGGATGGTTGATGGTTGTTAGTTGATAGTGGTTAGTTGATGGTGGTTGGTGCTTGTCAACTGTCAACTGTCCACTGATCAAACTACCGAAAAGATTCGATAAGTATTGCTGCTCCAGCTAAACAAATTAAAATGATTCCACAACGCCAAATAATTGCAAACACTATAGGGAAAAGAGCTATAGTTATTTGCGAAGTGCCAAGAATTGAAGATAAACCAGCAGCGAACATGAAACCAAATACTATGAATACAAAGTATTTGAGAGCTTTTAAAATGAGTCTGAATAGAGGATTAAATTTGTTAGTAGTCATGGTTTTTATGCTCGATTGCACGATTGTTTTATTGAGGAAGATTTGAGATTTTACATTTGGCTAATTAAAAAGCCGGCAAATGTCATGAGAAACACTTCACCGGCTCGTAAACTTCTAGTTTATCGAAAGCCATATTCAATTTTAAATTTTATATTTTGAGGATATAATCAAGAGTTAGTTACTCAGAAAAATGCCATTTGTTCCAAGTATTAGTAACTTGATGATACGCATTCTTGATTGGTGCAACTTGCTGAGAATTTAACAAATAGCGGTAGGTGATATGACTACCCAAATAAACCGCTATTTCGTGATTTTTTTCTCACTAATAATGCGAAATTCTCCGTGTCCAGTTTCACATAATGCTTGAATTAATAGAAAACTCATGTGAGAAAAGACTACAGGTAGTACAAGAGTATTTGAAGATTTTGGGGAAAGCTGATCTCCAACATCCAGGTACATCCTCATTGGCTGCGCTGTTTCTAAAAATTCTTGTAACTGTGGGAAGGTCATATTTTAGTTCTCCGCGAAAATAGCCAATCACTTGTTACCGACTTGATTCAGATATTTGCTCCACTTTTAGAGAATGATGATTTATACCTATTATAAATGTAAACTCATCTAATGTGTCAATTCTATAAACATTTATTCTTGCTAAAAAGTGTTTTTTGATACAAAAATGTATGTTTTATCGATTTTAGTGTTAATCTGAGGTACATTTATAACCGATAACATTTTTGAATCGGAGAAAAAATAGTCAAAGTCTAATTTAAGTTCACTGATATACGTCGAGTGGGAATAAACAGTCTAAAGCTTATCTAGACAAGGGTTGTAGATTGATATTAAAACGGAGATTCCAAATTGAAGATGAATGTTAATGTCTCGATTTGTGTATTTGTGTGGAGATATACCAAATAAAAGTAAATTTGATTTACATTTAATGATGCTTAATAGAGGAATAGGGGCATGGATAAAGTTGGAGACCAAGAAAAACTTCGGGAAATGCTGCTTTTCTTTTTGGAAGAAATGGGAGCGACTCAGGTAGAATTATCTGAGGGCATGGGTGTTAGTCGTCCGTTAGTGATAGATTTTCTGAGTAAAAAAAAAGAATATTTACCAGTTAGTAGTGAAGGTTTGGTCAAACTGTGTGAAAATTTGAAGAGTCACAAACCTTCTAAGAGAAAATTAAAGAAAGATACCCAAGAAGATAAATCTGTTATTACTGCTAACGAATTAAGAAAAGAATTAGGGAAAATTGGTGCTGATGAATTGTTAGAGTCTGCTGGTTTTTTACCTGATAAAAATCAAAGTATTCGTGTTACCCCAGAAAGGTTTTTTCATATTGGTCAAATAGTTGCATTACTTGAGCTTTTAGAATTTGAAGATTTGCTTCCTACAACCAGGGAGATTTTAACAATTACTAGTAACAAACTAACTATTGCTAGTACAAAATTTTTTGACAATTCTTACCAAGGTGAAGATGCTTTAAAAGCATTGATCAAAAAACTTGGCGAACCTCATCCGACTTTGGGATTAAAGTTAAAGTTAGAGATGATCGAAAAACTCGAAGCAGCTCAAAAAAATTTGCACAATGGTGGTAAAACAAAATTTAGCCGTAAAGAAGCGATCGCACTGTTTCTGAGTATTTTAATTAAGCAGAGAACATCACATGAAAATTCGCTTCATGCCAGAATTAAAAAGTTGGAATTTCAGACTTTATCTCGCTCGATTGATTATACAGACGAATACTGTGACGTTTATTCTCTTTTGGAAGAAATTGCTTTTGATGCGGAGTACAAGCTGCAAACTCCCGGTTTATCGCTCCAAGACAGCTCTCAGACTCGAATTTTAGATTCTCTTCAGCCCGTGGTGATGGCGATAGTTACCTGTAATTTTGGCGATAATAGGGATAATCGCGAACCTTTGGAATGGATATATACATCTAGCAACACTATGGTTGAAAACGCGATTAGTGCTTGTACTTTGAATATGGGTTTGAAGGAAGATATTTTACTAACTATATCGACAAATACTCTTGATAGTAATATCCATTCTTTAGTGGAAACAACAGTAATTTTAGGAGATAAACAGCAATATCAAGGTATTTGGGTTGATAGAGACTCAATGATTGTGATGTTACAAGCAATTGTTTGTGCTGTAAAACAATGGTTTGCGGATCAAAGACAAAATAACAAAATTGATAATAATATATATATATCAGCTTGTCGAAATCTTTCGGAGTTGAGAAAGCGACTGACTCAAGTGAGAAAAGCGTTTCACAACTTTCAATTTTTAGATGAAGGATGTCAGTTATCGGAAATCAAAAAAATTGCTGAACAAGCGAAAAAACATTTATTAGATATTCCTCATGAAGATATTTACTTTACCTATCGACTAAATTTTTACCGTTGTTACTGTTTAGCAAAGCGATTGGAATTGAGATTATCAATTTTTCAAGGTAATATGATTAATGCCAAATACTTGATTAAAGAACTTAGAGAAGCTGTTGAAAATATTGATATTTTTCAATTATATGTAGATAGAAATGAGATTGCTCCCATCGAAGCATTAATTCGTTCGGAAATTTATTTATACGACCTTTCTTGCGGACACAATCCACTTTTTTTTGCAGATAATGGTAGAAAAAATTGGCTAGAATTAAGCGAATGGAAGCATAAAATTAGAGGTATTATCAATACAAACTCTTGTTATAAAGATGCTGGATTGGATGTATACGAATCATTATCAGAAATTCACGGGAATGCAGCTAGAATGTATTTTTACGTTTCCGAGAATAGAACTACTTTAGAACAAGCAGCAAACAATTTTCTCAAAGCTGCATATTACGCATTACGTATTGGCTTAATTCAGCGCGTAGCTAGATGGATAGCTTTAGCAGGAAGAGTTTGGGTGAGATTAGGAGACAGTAAATTATCTTTACAGGCTTTAAAATTATCAGATAAACTGGCTAAAACTGATTTAACAACAGGTCATTGCGATAATTTTTCTCAAGCAGTCATTTCCGAAATAAGTTTACTGAGTGGTGAATATTTACTATTAATTGAACATGATAATATTGCAGCCTTAGAAAAGTTTATTCAAGCCTTGAAAGGGTCTACATATTTGGGTTTAAATCGGCGAATTTGCGATGCTTTATTTAATATATTCAGATGTTCGGAAACACTCAGTAATTTAAGTATTAAAGAAGGATTGAGCAGAGTATTTTCAGAATCAGATAAATTGATTGAAGCAAACAAAAAGAAACTCAATCCCATCAGTAATCATACTTCCGAAAAGGTTTTAGATTTACTTTGCGATTTATATAGTAGAGAAGACAATCCAACTTGGTTTCAAGTACGAGAGCAATTTTCGACTCTTGCAGCCGAAATATGGCAAAAATGGCATCAAGATACATCCCAACCAGGAGTAGAAACCATACATCCGATTTCTGAAAGAATTAAAAACCAAACTTGGCTGTCTCAAGTTGATTGAGGGGATATGATATTAATTTCAAATTATCTTTGAGCTAATATACTATAGATGGGTTAGATGGGTTAGGTTATATCGGATTTTGGTTCAGTTAAGATGTAGAGACGCATTAGCAAACCGTGCCAGAAGGGCATCATTCGCGTTTCTATACGCTCAAAAAAGGTTTATCATAAGCTTTATCATGAATGTGGGATACAAAGATTAAAGATTATTGCAAGTTTTGTTGCAATTTAATAATTTATTAATTCCGCAACCAGCGTAAAGGAGAAAATAGCTAGTGGAGGATCGGCAAACAAGCATCACAATCTTGATGGCTGATGATGACGAAGATGACTGTATGTTAGCTCGTGAAGCTTTAACAGAAAGTAATTGGCAACATCAAATACACTTTGTTAAAGATGGTGAGGAATTAATGGATTATTTGTATCAGCGCGGAAAATATGTAAACCCGGAAAATGCACCACCTCCAGCCTTGATTTTATTAGATTTAAATATGCCGAAAAAAGATGGTCGTGAAGCACTTGTGGAAATCAAAGTCAACCCTACTTTCAAACATATTCCTGTTGTAGTACTAACAACCTCTTCATCAGAAGAAGATATTGATCTTTCATATAATTTGGGTGCAAATTCTTTTATTATTAAACCAGTAACCTTTGCCTCTTTGGTTGAAGTTATGAAAACTATAGGAAGATATTGGTTTGAGATTGTAGAACTACCATATTAAACGGTGGGGAGTAAACTATGGATAGCAATCCTATCAAAGTTTTGCTAGTAGATGATGATGATGACGATTATGTTTTAATTCGCGATTGGTTGAGCGAATTTAAGTTAGGTGAATGCGAATTAGAATGGATAGATAATTATTTAATCGCAAAAGATGTCATCGCTTGTAAGCGACATGATATTTATCTCTTAGATTACCGTTTAGGAGCAGAAAACGGATTAAAACTGTTGCGCTTTTCCATAGAATGCGGATGTTCTTCTCCGATTATTTTGCTTACTGGTAAAGGAGATAGAGATATAGATATTGAAGCAATGAAAGCTGGTGCAGCGGATTATTTAGAGAAAAGTCAGTTAAATGCACCTTTATTAGAGCGTTCAATTCGCTACGCTTTAGAAAGAAAACAAACCGAACAAAAAATTCGTGAACAAGCAGCATTACTTGACGTTGCTACAGATGCAATCTTTGTACGGGATTTAGATAACAAAATATTATATTGGAACAAAGCAGCCGAATGTCTTTATGGTTGTCATAAAACTCAAGCTATCGGTAAAAAACAGCAGAACTTTGGCAAGAAAAGAAAATATCTGTCATCCAATCGGCTCTTAATACTTTAATAAAAAACGGTTCC
>JAAUSO010000032.1 GCA_012033205.1 Richelia sp. SL_2_1
TTAATTAATATAACCTTACTAGTAGTCGGATTTTACCAGAAATCTTGTAGAGACGTTATATATAACGTCTCTACATTACGTCGGTAGACAAACAAAACCAATCAAAACTAATGAAAAGGACTATTATAAATTCGTAATGATTAACTCCGTTAGTCTTAACTCACTAACCTTACCCCATAATATTGTTAACCTTTGACCTTTGACCTTTAACCTTTAACCTTTCACCTTTAACCTTTGACCTTTAATTATTTTACTCTGTGATTAAAAACGATATCTGGATTTCTGAAATGGCTCAAAAGGGGATGATTAATCCTTTTGAACCCAACTTAATTAGAGAAGTTGACCGTCACGAAGGTAGTTTACCGCCGAATCGGGTTATTAGTTACGGTTTGTCGTCCTACGGCTATGATATACGCCTTTCTGGAAATGAGTTTCGCATCTTTCGACATATTCCGGGTACTGTAGTAGATCCGAAAAATTTCAATCCGGAAAATCTAGAGTCAACACAGCTACACACCTCTGAAGCTGGAAATTATTTTATTTTACCTGCTCATTCTTACGGTTTGGGTGTTGCTTTGGAACGACTGGAAGTTCCAGATAATATTTCGGTAATTTGTATAGGTAAATCCACGTATGCTAGATGTGGGATAATTGCTAATCTTACACCTGCTGAAGCTGCGTGGAGGGGTCATTTAACTTTAGAATTTTCTAATTCTTCAAGTGCAGACTGCCGCATTTATGCTGATGAAGGTGTAGTACAGTTATTATTTTTTGAAGGTGAACCTTGTGCTATTAGTTATGAAGCTCGTAAGGGTAAATATCAAGATCAACCTGAAAGAGTAACAATTGCAAGAATTTAAAACAGGGAATTGGTAATGGGTAATTGGTAATTGGTAATTGGTAATTGGTAACTGTCAACTGATTATGGTGCCAATCTGGCTTTAGCTAAACGATGAGTTTTATACCATTCTGCTATTGCTGGAACCCAATTTTCAAAATGTATTAACATTAATTCGCATAGTTTTTGAATTTCCAGTTGAGCATCTTTTTTATTTCTCATATCTAAGAAATGCATCAAAGACCTTAAATTGAAACTAACTACGAAATGCTGACGATAATCAAATGGCATTTTTCCTCTAATATGTTCTTCAGAAATACCATTATCAAAATCAATTTTATATCGCTTTACAGCCTCCATACACCAATTTAAATCGGCTTCTCTTTGTTCGGGTGAATAGTAATATTTTTTGCCTTGACGATTAGTGTAATAATCTACAGGACGTAGATAAAAAACATCTTCTATGTCTCTTTCTCCTTGAGCTACTTTCAGAAATTGTTCTGAGGTATATCTAAAGGATTGAACATCAAAAGATACGCTAATACGATGAGTACGAGCTTGTTGCATGACGCTGTGAGGGAAATAGCCGCAATTAAAGACGATTTGAGGATGTTCTAAAGGTCCATAATGTCCTCTTTCACCTGCCAGAAGACGTTTAACTATCACTTCACCACATTTTGACTCTGAGGGGAATTCCTTACGTTCATCATACACGAAGCTATCGGTGTAATCTTGATGCATTGCAGCATAAATAATTTGCTGTGGGTTCTGTGTTTTTGTCAGAACTTCTACTCGAAATCGATTCATGTTTTAATTAAAAAATAGGGAATAGGGAATAGGGAATTGGGAATAGTTTCATTGTTTAAAATAACTGAAAAATATTGTTTTTTGAATAAAGGTATCAGAAAAATTATGGTTTTAACTGCTTCAACGATGTTGGCTTTGGGAACGAAGGCTCCGGATTTTCAACTACCTGATGTGGTATCTGGTGAGACTATTTCTCTTTCTACTTTTGCGGATAAAAAAGCAATCCTGGTAATGTTTATCTGTCGTCATTGTCCGTTTGTAAAGCACGTACAGGAAGAATTAGCCCAATTGGGAAAAGATTATTTTCAAAGCGATTTGGGGATTGTTGCTATTAGTGCGAATGATGTCAAAAATTATCCAGATGATGCACCGGATTCATTAAAAACAATGGCGATGGAATTAGATTTTAAGTTTGCTCTATGTTATGACGAAACTCAAAAAATTGCAAAAATTTATACTGCGGCTTGTACACCTGATTTTTTCCTATTTGATAATGAGCTTAAACTATTTTATCGCGGACAACTAGATGATAGTCGTCCGAGTAATGGTAAACCCGTAACGGGTAAAGATTTACGTGGTGCGATAAATGCTGTTTTAACGGGGAAATCGTTAACGTCAGAACAAAAGCCGAGCATCGGTTGCAATATTAAGTGGAAACCGGGAAATGAGCCGAGTTATTTTGGTTAGTTGAGAGTTGAGAGTTGAGAGTTGACAGTTAATCATCAATCACTAACAACTAACCACTAACAATTAACAATTAATTCTGAATTTCTAAATTGAGGATGTAATTTCCTAATTGAAGTTTGCCGCTCCACAATTCGTATTCTACCCGCAGGTGTTCTGGTAAAGGATGCCCGCTCAATGTGAGATTGCGAGTAAAATTTTTCAGACGGATTGGTTGGTTATTTTGCAAGGATTCACTAGGTAACCAGTAGCGACTCATACCGTAAATTCCTTTTTCCCAGAAGTGACGGTAACTTAAATGTGGATTACCTTGCATTGTCATAGTTACTCTATAAGGTGATATTTCTAACCATAAAATTCTGGGACTTCCTGAAACGCGAGGATTGGTTTGGGCTGGTGTTGCTGGGGTGTTTGGTGAATTTTGGGCAATTGCATCTTGCCAAGTTTTGAGCGGTGGTGCATTCAATAACAGGTGAAAGCGCTGGCTATCTTTTTGGTATAAAGTACCAGCAGCTTCTACAACAGATTCAACTGGTAAATCTGTTGATGTTAGTGATAGATAAACGGGTTTGCGTTGATGAGTCAGCATGGGAGGAATAGATTGGGAAGCTATTGGATAAATAATAAGTTTAATTTAGGGTCAGCTGTGCGGTGTTTAAGGGTAAGATACTAGCGAGGAAGTATACATTCAGCTTTTACTTTGGTATAACTTTCTCGTACAGTTACACGCCAGTTTATCCTAATGTCGGCTCCTGTCATAACCGTAGAAACTAAACAAAACCTCCTCCAAAAGTTGGTTGTTCGGCGACCAGAAGGGGGACTATCTTTAAATGGTAAGATTCGAGTTCCCGGTGATAAATCTATCTCCCATCGAGCATTGATGTTGGGCGCACTCGCTGAAGGTGAAACCCGGATCGAGGGATTACTTTTGGGAGAAGATCCCCGCAGTACGGCTAAATGTTTCCAAGCTATGGGAGCAGAAGTTTCGGATTTGAATACAGAATTGGTAAAAGTTAAGGGTATTGGTTTGGGTAATTTACTCGAACCCGTTGATGTTTTAGATGCTGGTAATTCTGGTACCACTTTGCGACTGATGTTAGGAATTTTAGCATCCCATGAAGGACGTTTTTTTTCCGTGACTGGGGATAATTCCTTACGTTCGCGTCCGATGTCTCGTGTTGTTAAACCTTTACAACAAATGGGAGCGCAAATTTGGGGAAGAGATCATAATTCTAAAGCACCCTTGGCAGTTTGTGGGCAAAACCTTAAACCGATCCACTACCATTCTCCCATAGCTTCTGCTCAAGTTAAGTCTTGTGTTTTGCTGGCTGGTTTATCGGTTGAGGGTAAAACTACTGTAACCGAACCAGCGCTGTCTCGCGACCATAGTGAACGGATGTTACAAGCATTTGGGGCAAAATTGGATATTGATGCCCAAACTCATAGCGTTAGCGTTAATGGTCCTGTGCAGCTATACGGACAAACTGTGGTTGTACCGGGAGATATAAGTTCGGCGGCTTTTTGGTTGGTAGCTGGTGCAATTGTACCAGATTCGGAGTTACTGATTGAAAATGTTGGTGTTAACCCGACTCGTACTGGTGTGTTGGAAGCTTTGGAGATGATGGGGGCTGATATTCAAAGAGAAAATCAAAGGGAAGTTGCAGGGGAGCCTGTAGCCGATTTAAGGGTTCGTTCGAGCAAACTTAAAGGCTGTACTATCGAGGGAGATATCATTCCAAGATTGATTGACGAAATTCCTATTTTAGTTGTGGCGGCAGTATTTGCCGAGGGTACTACTGTAATTAAAGATGCCGCCGAACTGCGAGTTAAGGAGAGCGATCGCATTACTGTAATGGCAAACCAACTCAACGCAATGGGAGCTACAGTAAATGAATTAGCTGATGGTATGGAAATTACTGGCGGTACTCCTCTTACTGGTGCCGAACTTGACAGTTTTACAGACCATAGGATTGCCATGAGTTTGGCGATCGCGGCTTTAAATGCATCCGGTTCGACTACAATTAATCGTGCGGAAGCTGCGTCAGTTTCTTATCCAGATTTTTTTGATACTCTTAAAAGTATTATTAAGTAAAAAAATCAAAATGTAATAATTCTTATCCTCAGAATTTCAACTTAGGGTAGGAATTATTTTAAATTACTTAAAACAAAGTCAAGTGTTGTTTCAAATTTTTATAGATTTTTATTTTATCTATCAGTTGTTCGTATAAATAGGGCTTGCTGAATAAATAGAAAAAGGTAATGCTGCATACATTATCAGTCGCAAGGAATATATTCAGGTGCAAGAAAAAATTATAACCCCTGCATCACCGTGAGTAGTACGGTCAGCGTGCTATTAGTATATATGTATCGAAAAGAGCAGCAAGCTGAAATCTCACAAGAAAACTTTGAACTTTTAGAACCTAATATTATTAGAATTTATAGCTTACTTGTTTTTAGGGAATAAAAACTTATGTGCTACCTTTCCTCGAATAAATAATAAATCTCCATCTCGCTTTTTATTACTTTTTCAGCAAGCCCTACATAGCTAACGTTCATCATTGACTATTACTACACAATCAGCGCTAAAATATTTAATTAATCATAAAACTTTCTATACACCCGCATACACCTTCAAAGTTTTTAAATACCTGTTCATTTGTAAATCTAATAACTTTCAGCC
Source organism: Richelia sp. SL_2_1 (assembly GCA_012033205.1). Taxonomy (GTDB): domain Bacteria; phylum Cyanobacteriota; class Cyanobacteriia; order Cyanobacteriales; family Nostocaceae; genus Rivularia. The sequence goes on from JAAUSO010000032.1 coordinate 5,010, forward strand.
CATAGCCTTGTAATATTAATGTTCTTTGTGCATCATAATTTTTCGCTTCATTTGTAAAGTGAGTTTCTCCATCGATTTCAATGACTAAATTTAATTTAGCGCAATAAAAGTCTACTATAAAATTATCAATTGGTCTTTGTCGTAAAAATCTAATTTTTAATGTTCTTAAATAGTTATTCCACAGCTTTTTCTCTGCTGGGGTCATATTTTTTCGTAGTTCTTTAGCTTTTTCTATAAGTTTTGGATTGTAGGGTAGATGGTAAGCTGTTTTAATAAATTTTGGTTGATTAGTCATTATCAATTCTCGGTAAGATCCCCCCTAACCCCCCTTGAGAAGGGGGGGATGGAAGTTTTTTATAAACATAATATAAATATCTATTTTTTCATAACCACAGTAAATTTACTATTTACAAAAAAAGCCCCCTTGAATAAGGGGGTTGGGGGATTTAACGATAATCTTGTCGTTGAATATCTTTTAATTTTGCTGCATTTCTCATTCCATAATCTGCACGAGTAAATCTATTTAACTGGGTTTCAAAAAAGTCCCGGTTTGCTTGTAAATGTTCTGGATTTTCATCATCTAAAGGATGTAAAGTTGCTGTGCGTAAAGCTTGAATTACTGCTGATGTAACGTTGTACATCGAACGTTGAAAACTAATTCCTAACTGAATCAACATATCATCCTCACCGCGACAATATTGTTGATAATAATCAATTAAATATTGGGGAAGAAAATGCAACATATCTTGCATTAATAATGTGGGTGGAATTCCCGCAGTACCTACAGGAAATACATCAGCATACAGAATTCCATAATGAAAGTCTTTTTGCTCTGAAGGTATTTGTTTGGCTTGAGCGTTATAAGATTTAGTTCCTCTAAAAGGAGCAGTACGATAAAATACTGCTTCAACATAAGGTAATGCAGCTTCATATAACCATACAAAACCTTTTGATTTGGGAATTACTTCGTAACATTCATCCCCTACATAAACATGATGATAAATCGGACGACTTGCTACCGCAAAAATACCATTTACTAAAAAGTCCATTGCTTGGGGTACAGTTGTCAGTTTCCCTTCGTCATACATATCTGACATTTCAAAGAAAACTGGTGCCATTACTTCCCAAAATAAACCTAAATTAGAATAATAAGAAGCTTGACGACACTGTTCTAAAAACATATCTGGGAATAGTTTATAAAGTCCCTGCATCACAGGATTACCTTTAAAATAGGCTTTGATTGCTCTATGTGCATTTTGTCTATATTCTTCTGTATCTAAATAGTCATCAAATTTACCTAAACCCATATCCTTACCATGCCAAAGCATCGCTCGCATACAAGCTTCAGCAAATTCCATATTGATTCTGTCGTGAAATAAATGATGCAGTAATTTGGGTATTTTCCCAGTTTCACCCTTCTCGATAAATGCCAAAAGTTCCGGATGTGCTGTAGCTTCACCGCGCCAAACTCTTAATTCGGCATCATCACCAGCATAATGATTGTGTCTTTGTAAATACTCTTTTGGTAAGAAATATTTAAAGAAGGGAAAAGGGTTTAAAAATTCTCTTTCGGCAATATAAAGTAAATCGCGCCAATAGAAATCCATTGGTACCGCGTATGCTTTATAAAGACCGATAATTTGCATGAGGTTTTCTGGTGTATCCGGTAACATCGAACCACCAGCTTCTAAGCGGTGAATTACTTCTGCAAATTCGTGAGTTGATGGTGGTAATTTTGCTGTTTTTTGCTCTGATATTTGTACCATTTTAGTTGTTAGATAAAGGAGTTGTTTTTATCCTTGATAGGGAATAGGGAATAGGGAATAGGGAATAGGGAATAGGGAGAACACTTAAGAGTTAATTCTATCCCAGCCTAAGATAACCCATCTCTATAAAATCTCTTTCCTCTGCGTTCTCTGCGTCTAGTAAGGTTTTTTTTCGGTGGGTAATTCCTGATAATTTTTAATTTTTATTCAACGCTACTTGTGGAATTACCGATTTTGAATTGCCGGAATATGAGCTACCATTGCAGTAGTTGTAGGTTCGCTCCAACGTACTAACCAAGTAGGTTGTATTCCCAAAATATGATTAAACTTGCTAATATTAATGCTGGCATTTTTCAGACCAAAAAACTTTAGGATAATAAGCTAACTTATTATCAAGTTTGCCAAAACAGGTACGATTAAGCAAAATGACAAAGTAAACTGCGGTTAAACCTGTAGCGACAACACACAATAATGTTTGAATCGGAAAGACGCTAAAACTGCCTTGAAATGCCAGAAATTCGGCTATAAACCCTGTCATACCAGGAATACCAGCACTAGCCATACCACCTAATACAAGTAAAGCGCTAATCAGTGGTAAGCCTCTAATCGGACTCATTAAACCATTAAGCTTATCTAACTCACGAGTTCCGACTTTGCTTTCTACAACTCCCACTAAATGGAACAGGATGGCTAAAATTATCCCGTGGCTGAACATTTGGGAAACTGCACCAACCAAAGCTAAAGGTGTACTGGCTGCGGCTGCTAGTAGGATATAACCCATATGACCGATGGAACTATATGCTACCATGCGTTTGATATCCTTTTGCGCGATCGCAGTTACTGCTCCGTAGATGGCACTGATTGCTCCCCAAATTGCTAAAGTCGGTGCAAAGGTACTCCAAGTTTCGGGAAATAAACTCAATCCAAACCTTAAAATCCCGTAGGTTCCCAATTTAGCCAACACTCCACCCAAAAGAATTGCAACAGGTGTGTTTGCTTCTACGTAAGCATCCGGTAACCATGTATGTAGAGGAACTAAAGGTATTTTAATCCCAAAGCCGAGGATGATTCCTACAAGTAATAATGATTGCAGTGTTGCGGATAAATTTTGAGTAGAAATTGCATCATAATTGAAACTAGATGAACCACTCAGCCAAACTATACCCAAGAAAGTAGCTAAAATTAAAATTCCCGAAACAGCGGTATAAATCAGGAATTTGATAGCCGCATAGCTGCGTTTTTCTCCACCCCAAATCGAAATTAATAGGTAGAAAGGAATTAATTCTAGTTCGTAAAACAGGAAAAATAACAATAAATTCTGTGCCGAAAAAGCACCTGCAACACCACCACTAACTAGGAGAATTAGGGAATAAAAAAGTCGAGGTCGTGGGGTTTCTTTACTGCTGCTGTAAATAGCAATCCAGGTGAGAAGACTATTTAAAAACAACATTAATATTGAAAGTCCATCAACTCCCAATTGATAGCTTAAACCAAGAGTTTCATTCCAAGGAAGATATTCTTGTAACTGAATGCTGGGATTATTGATATCGAATCTAAACAGTAAAAATACGTTCCAGAGAAAGGTAGTTAGTGCGACTAATCCAGCCCCTAAACGAATTCGATTTGTAGGAATTTTTGCAGGTAATAAAGCGATTATTATCGCCCCAAAAATAGGTATCCAAATTAAAGCGCTTATCATATTAGTTGACAGTTGACAGTGGACAGTTGACAGTTGATGGTTGTTGGTTGTTGGTTGATGGTTGATAGTTGATAGTTGATGGTTGATGGTTGTTGTTGGTTGTTGGTTGTTGGTTGTTGTTACTCATAATTAGAAACTTCCAAATTAATAATGGGTAGGTCATTGAATCAATTGTTATTTGGAAGTACCTTAACCTTTGACCTCTAACCTCTAACCTTTAACCTCTAAAACATGATTTCTAAAAATTGATTTCCCCAATATTGCCAAGTTACAATCATTCCTAAAATACCGACTCCTAAAAGGACGGTGAACATATAAAATTGAGTTTGTCCAGTATTACTGTATTTTAAACCTTCACCACCACCAAGAGATACTAATCCAACTAAATTAACAATACCATCAACCACAAAACGGTCAACCATATCTGTTAATTTGGAAAGTAGATCAACACCTAAAACAATACTCATTTTGTATAGCTTCGGTGTGTAAAAATCGTAAGCAATTAAATTTTGTAACCCTTTCCAGGGTAAGCTGACAGGTTTGGGAATATTCCCTAAATAAATTACTCCGCTAATACTAGAACCGAAAATAGTTGACCAACTTAATAACAGCGCTACATCTTTATTCAAATTTACCCAACTTGGTAAAATCGATAAATTTTGTAATAACAAAGGCAGATGCAACACAAAACCAAATAAAATCATCATTGGTAAAGTCATTTGCCAGCTAACTTCGGGAGAACGAGCGCTCATTGGTTTAGTTTTTCCACCCCAAACCAAACCAAATTCCCTAGTTAAACTAACTGCTGTTAAAGCATTGACGATGATAATTACTCCTACTAACCAAGGTTGCGTTGTCCACAAATCTGAAGCTAATTGCAGTAATGCCCAAAAACTACCTAAAGGTGGAAACGCAATTAAGCCTAAAAAGCCTGTTATATAAGCAATTCCTGATATTGGACGACGCGACCACAAGCCCCCCAATTCGGTGATATCTTGAGTAATGCTGTTCCAGACAATTGTACCTGTACTCATGACTAGCAGAGCCGCAGCACAAGCATGGGTAAGTACTAATAACAGAGCAGCTTCATTATGTTGCGTCCCTACAGCGATGAATATCAAACCCATGTAGGAACTAACGGAATAGGATAAACAGCGTTTGATGTCAACTTGCGCTACCGCAATTAATCCACCACCGATAGCACTCAATGTACCAATTGCAACCATTGCGGTAGAAGCTATGGGTGACAAACTCAAAACTGGTTGCAATTTAATTAATACCCAAGCACCACTAGCAACTACTACCGAATTCCGCAAAATGGTACTGGGAACTGGTCCTTCCATCGCTTCATCCAACCATAAATGCAGGGGAAATTGAGCGCATTTACCCATCGGACCGGCAATTAATGCTAAACAAACTAGTGTTATTACTGTCGGGTTAACGTTAGCAATAGCACTCCATTCTGCTAAATCTTGATAATTCCAACTTCCAGTTAGAGGATATATTGCCAATACTCCCATTAATAGAAATAAATCTCCTACCCTTTTAGTTAAAAAAGCATCTCTAGCACCCGTTATTACTAGAGGCTGACTAAACCACAAACCTACTAACAAGTAAGTTCCTAAAGTGAGAATTTCCAGAATTACATAACTAAAAAATAAGTTATTACACAAAGCCAAAGCACATAAACCAGCCTCGAATAATCCCAACAAAGAATAAAATCTTCCCCAACCCCAATCCATTTCCATGTAACCGATAGAATAAATCTGAGCTAACAAATTTAAACCAGTAATTACAGTCATTGCGGCAACGCTAATTGCAGATATTTCTAACTCGATGGATAATCTTAAACCCGCTGTTTCTAACCAAGGAATAAACACTTCATATCCTGGTTGATTCCAACTGATTGATAAGGCGATCGCGCTATGACAAAACGCCAAAAATGTCATGATTAGATTAACATAACCAGCAGGTCTTGGTCCTGTTTTCTTAATTATTCCTGGAGACCAAGGAACAGCTAAAAGCCCACCAATCAAGGCATATATCGGCACTAACCAAACTGTTTCTAGTAGATATTGCGCCATTCATTCACCTCTAAAGAAAGCATCATAAATTACAACTATAGAGTTACAACTGTTTTGTGAAAGTTAAGATTTAAAATTGCAGTTCGATTAACTTCGATTAACTTTTAATTGTTCTTCATTAATCTTAATTATATATAGATTAGCTTTATATGCAGCAAAAAGGAATCATTAATCTAGATAATTAAGCGATATTAAGTCTAAGTAATTTTTATATATTTTTTTTTTGATTGTACCGATAGAGTTTTCTCTATGGTTTTAAATATTTTAAACGCAGAGGGACACAAAGGTAAACGCAGAGGGGCGCAAAGTGATTTTTTGTCATACATTAAATAATGGAGATACAAGTGGAAAGTTTAAAGATGGACGGGGTTTATTTTTGCCCAGTTTTTAATCGAGTGTGCGTAACCAAACGGAATGTTGATATATTCTAAATGATTAATTGGATGTAAGCCGAATTCTTGATGTTCGTCACTTATTTGTGGAGAAAAATCCCCTTGCAACTGACAACCATAAGCGACAATAAAAACGTGTTTATTAGGAATAACTTCAAATAAATAACTATCAATAATTTGTTCAACTCTGACATTTACCGATACTTCTTCTAGAAACTCACGAATTAAACAATTTTCAGGTGTTTCTCCTAACTCAATTCTTCCACCTGGTAAATCCCATTCATCGCGTTCATTTTTGAGTAATAGAACTTTGTCATCTATAATTAATACGCCTTTGATTGAAATTGGGAAGTCCATTGTCTAAAAAGTTACTGATTTACATTTTGTAATGGTATCAATATTTCAATCAACCCTCAACCTAATCTATATTTATATTTTTGTTACTATTTACCATGAACAACCACTACCAAAACTACAACCCCAGCGATGTCGGACAAATCAACGGTAATATCTTCGGTTTACCCTTCGATTACGATTCTGCAAATTTAATTATCATTCCTATACCTTGGGAAGTTACAGTTTCTTACGGAGCAGGTACAGCTAACGCACCTCAAAGAATTCTCGATGCTTCTCCACAGTTAGATTTGTTTGATTTTGATAATCCCGATGGATGGAAGCAAGGACTTTTTATGATGGAAATTCCTCAAGATATATTAGATAAAAATCAATATTACCGACAGCAAGCAGCAACAATTATTGCACGATTAGAACAAGGTAAAAATTTAACTAATGCACCTGATTTAACATCATTACTTACGGAAATTAACCAAGCTTGTGAAAATGTCAACAAGTGGTTATTTGATAAATCTCAGCAAGCAATTAACGACGGGAAAAGGGTTGCAGTGATTGGTGGAGACCATGCTTCGCCTTTGGGTTATATGCAAGCCTTAGCAGGGCAATACTCAAGTTATGGAATTTTACACATTGATGCTCACGCGGATTTACGTAATGCTTATGAAGGATTTGAGTTTTCCCATGCTTCAATTATGTATAACGCAATGAAGTTACCGCAAATATCAAAATTAGTACAAGTTGGTTTGCGGGATATTTGTCATGATGAAGTAGAAATAATTAATCAATCTAACAATAGAATAGTTGCTTATTACGACTCAATAACCAAGCAAAAACTTTATTCTGGAATTACTTGGATTGATTTATGTAAGGAAATTGTTAGTCATTTACCCGAATACGTTTATATTAGCTTTGATGCCGATGGTTTAGACCCTAAACTATGTTCAAATACTGGAACTCCAGTTCCTGGTGGTTTGGAATTAGAACAAGCTTATTGTTTGATTAGAGAAGTTGTAAATAGTGGTAAAAAAATAATTGGTTTTGATATTTGTGAAGTCGGTGATGCCGAATGGGATGGTAATGTTGGAGCGCGAATAGTTTTGAAATTGGCTAATTTTATGGATTTATCTAATAGGATGTTTGAAAAGTATCCGGCGGTTTAAACCGCAACTACAAAAACAAAGTCCACCGTAAGGTGGACTAGTGAATTTAAAACCTTAGTTTTGTTTGCGCTAAATCAACGGATTATAGTATGTATACAAGCTAAAATAACTAAAATAGTTTTATCAATAGTTTTATCAACAGTATCTATATCAAAAGCCGTTTATCAAAGCTTTGGAGTTTAACTTAATGATTGCACAAATACAAGAAACAAAACATTACACCCCGGAAGAATACCTCGAATATGAGGTAAACTCAGAAGAACGCCATGAATATATTGATGGTGAGGTTATTTGTGTGGCTGGTGGAACCCCGAATCATAATCAAATTGCAGGAAATTTTTATGCAGGGCTTAATTTTGGACTCAAGCGTCAACCTTATCGCGTTTTTATCGCAGATCAAAGAATTTGGATTCCCAAAAAACGCATTTATACTTATCCTGATGTGATGGTAATACAAGGTGAGTTGCAAATGCAAGAAGGTCGAATAGATACAATTATCAACCCCTTAATGATTGTTGAAGTATTATCAAAATCGACTAGAAGTTATGATAAAGATGAGAAGTTTTCAGCTTATCGCACAATTCCCAGTTTTCAAGAATATCTTCTCATTGAGCAGCATACAATGAAGGTTGAGCAGTATTTTAAAACTGGTAAAAATAGCTGGAATTTTTCTGAATATTATGATGTTAATGAAACTATTTTTTTGAACTCAATTAATTTTGAAATTACTTTAGAAGATATTTATGATCGGGTTGAATTTGAAACTGGCGGTTGAAATAATCAATAACCCACGCAGGTGGGTTTTGTTTGGAAATAAAAAAGACGGATAAAACTGATAAAGTTGAAATAATCAATAACCCACGCAGGTGGGTTTTGTTTGTGTAGCTGCGGTTTTAACCGCCAAATACTTTTTAAACATATATATTATTTAATTATTTTTGATATCCCATTGCACGGGGTCTAATTGATAGTAATTCTGCAATAATTTATAAAGAGAAGAATGCTTTTTTTGTAACTGCTGCGGTTTTTCAAAAAATGTTTCTGTTGCTACTGCAAAAAATTCAGCGGGATTAGTTGCACCATAACTATACATTACGGTTTTTCTTTGTTGTTGGACATCATTACACAATTGATTATATTCTTTTGTCATCACTTTTGACCAATTATCGTAATCAGATTGTGTTTGTAAAATCGGAACACCGTCGGCTTTTCCGTCTTCTTGATCTAACTGATGAGCAAATTCATGTAACACAACATTATGTCCATCATGCCAATTTTGAGTATCTTGTTTTACTTGTTCCCAAGATAACACTAATTGGTCTCTACTCCAAGATTCACCTAATCGGATAACCCGCTTTTCTTCAACTATATAATTACCGCTGACGGTAGTTTCTTGTGCAAAATAAGCTGTAGGATAAACTAAAATAGAACGCAATTTAGGAAAGTATTTTCCGCGTTCGTTGAGTAGAAGTAAACAAGCAACAGCAGCAATAATAACCTTGATTTCTTCTGTGATTTGTAAACCGTTACAACCGATAAATTGTTTTTCTGTTAAAAATACTTGAATATGCCCTTGTAATCGTCTTCTTTCTGTGGGAGATAGATAGAGATAGATAGGAAGATGATTTTCCATCATAGAATTCCACAGGGGTGGAAACGGACGGTTTTTTAAACGGTTTCGTTGTTGTTTAATTAAAGTAGGGCTGAATAAAATTGTGATGACGATTAGTCCAATTATAAGTAAAAATATAATGGCTTGAATCATTGATGAAATAAGGTGAGTTAGGGTAGATATATGTTTTTAGGGTAATTTTATTAACTTCTCTGTGGGGGTATCATAGTGATGCAAATCTTACTTTATTTTCAGTTCGGTCTTAAAAATACTATGAATATGCATCTAATTAGTTTGCGTAGGGAAGCATTTTCTATGTAGCGATACCCTATTTTGATAGGATATCGCTTAATGATTAAGTTGTTCTCAACTAACCTTATAAAGACTTCTTCACCTTCACCCTCTCTGCCAATAAAGTAAAGACAACAATTCCGCAAAAATCCGCAGCTAAATCAACCAAATCAAAACTACGCACAGAGGAAAATATCTGTAAACATTCTTCAATTATCACAAAAAAGCTAATTACAATCGGCGTTAAAGGAAGAGTAAAATTTAAAATATTAATCTTACGTTTGTTAAATGCCAAATGTCCTAAAAAAGCCGAAAATCCTATTAATAAAAAATGCAAAATTGTATCATAATGAGGAATTTGTTTTATTTGATTCGGAATAATCCTTAAATAAGCTGATATGGAGATAGATAAAATAATTCCAATGTAAAACCAAAAGGCAACAAGCCAAACACGATGAGTTTTCATTACAGATTAGATTAAAAAGCGTTTGTTAATTACTTCGAGCATAACAAACGCAATTCAGTAAATACCACGTAATAAAAGGTGACAATAAAAACTAATTGTCTTTAGTATTGGGTTCAACTCCAAGTTCGCGCAATTTTGCTTTCAATTGCTCTACTTGAGCTTCGGCTTGTTCGGCACGTTGACGCTCCTGCTCTACTTGCTCTTCTGCTTGCTGTCTGGCAACAACTTCTTGCTGTAAAGCTGCTGCTAATTCATCGGGAATCAGTAGTTTTTCGCCGTTATCTTCTCGATAAAATCCAATTATTCGCCCTTCAATTTGCAAGCGTAATTGTAACGGTTCGCTGCGGCTATCGGTAATCGATTCGTAGATTTCTCCTCGCAACCGATAACCGCGTAATTTTTCTTCAATCCATTCGCCTTTGGGGTCAAATAGCCAGTATTCTTTGACACCTAGCTGTTCGTAAAGCGTCTTTTTGAAAACTTGGTCTTTATCTTGTGTTCCGGCAGAAGTCATTTCAAAAATCACCCTGGGAACTTGTCCTTCTTCCCATAGTTTATAGTTATCGCGTCCGCCGGGAGCAACATCAAAAATTACCATTACATCTGGTGCAACCCGCAATTTGGGAAAGCCTTGGGAGTAATATAAAAATTGGTCGGCTAAAACCGTTGCTTGACGATTGGCAAGATATTGCTTCAAAACTTCCAAAGTAGTTAGTAAAGCATAAAGATGATCGAAAGTTTCCGCCACTGGTTCTCCATCAGCGCTGGGGTAGAAGATTTCGGTTTGATTCGCGACAGGTAAGATGGCTGTCATAAGGAATTTTGGATTTTAAATTTATTTTATAATCATTCGTCGGGTTTTTTCCTAAAACCTGACTTCTAGACTCAACCAATCATTCGTCGGTTTTTTTCTGCAATATCTCTCACATCAAACAATTTTTATAAAAACCCGACTTCTAAACTCAATCAAAATCCAAAATCTAAAATCTAAAATCGTTTTACCCTGCTTGCAAATTGGCTTGTTCTTGCAACCAAGAATCTACTGGTTGTCCATCTTTACGCTTTAATTCAATTTCTACAACCATCACTTGTTTAGAGCCAGGAGGGGCAGGTTTTTTATGAAATAAAATGTCATAATCACCAGGATTTTGATTACGTTCTTTTAACCAATCCTGCACTTTTGTTGTTGCAAAAAACGATTGTCCTTGCTCGAACATCGAGGTAATTTGCATTTGCAGGTTATAAGGATTCAGCTTACCCATTGTAAAACCACCTTTGTAAATAAATTTTTCTTTTAGCTATTATTTTCAGCTATTTTTCTATTAATAATTCTATAATAATTTATAGTACGGCAGGGAGTGCCGGAATTAACGCGCTTAGGAGCTAGTTGCAAGACTAGGATAACACGGATACCGGAAAGATTTCCTGTGTCCAAAAAGCTAAGCCTTTATGGTTTATGCACTTCACAATTTTTACGATTGTAAGGGGCAGGCATTTTGTCTGCCCTTTTGACATTTTATGCAACTCTATGACAGAACCAATTCCGGATTGTGAATCGCTTTATACACACAAACAACTTTGCCGCACCATATGGACTTTTTAATAAATTTCATGCCAATCTTGGCTAAAATTCTGATTGAAGCGTGATTTTCAGGTTCTACAATTCCTAAAATATAATCAAGATTTAATTTAGTAAAAGCATATTTTAAGCAAGCATTAGCTGCTTGGGTTGCTAAACCTTGCCCCCAAAATTCCGAATCCAATCGATAACCTAATTCGTTTTCCAAGTTACCTTCAATTTCTTCAAGAGCAATTCCACAATAACCAATTAAACGTCCACTCTGACGATGAATTACTGCCCATTTCCCATAACCATTTTCATGATAAGAATCGATAAAAATTTGTATTTTCGCTGCTGTTTGTTCGGTAGATAATACACCATCAAGTGAAAATTGCATGACTTCAGGTTTCGCAAGTATTTGCGCGAGTACTTGTAAATCTGAATGTTGAAATTCGCGAATAGTTAAATCTTCGGTTTGGGTAATCAATGAGACTAACATAAGCTGAAACAAATATGGAGTCTATAAAGCTTAAAATGGTTAAAGTTTTTTTAAGTAAGATAACTAACTATCGCAATCGTAAGAATTAGAATGCCGATTAATTTTCAACTACACTACCATAATCTAACTTAATGATTCTATCGCACTTATCAAAGTAGCGGTCATCATGACTGACAACAATTACAGTTTTACCGCGCTGCTTTAATTCAGGCAATAATTTATGATAAAATATTTCTTTGAATACAGGGTCTTGGTCTGATGCCCATTCATCAAACACGAAAATAGGACGATTTTCTAAATATGCTGTCAGTAAAGCCAGACGTTTACGCTGTCCTTGTGATAAATTAGTTGTTGATAAAATACCATCTTTGACTGTTACTTTCCGTTCTAATTCTAATTGAATTAAATAGTTTTGAATTTCTGTTGCGGAGTTTTCCTCTATTCCCAACAAGCGCTCGAATAAATAAAAATCATAAAACACTACAGAAAATTGCTGACGATACCATTCGCGATTTTCATTTGTAATGGGACGATTATCAAATAAAATATTACCCTTATTTGGAACATACAACCCTGTAATCAATTTAATTAAAGTAGATTTACCGCTACCGTTACCACCAACGATAAAAACTAATTCACCTGGCTCAAACTTGAGGTTGATATTATTCAAAGTAAACTGATGCTCTTCGCTATTTCCAACATAAGTATGAGTAATATCAACTAATTCTAAACTCGTCCAATTGGATTCAAAAGCTGAACCTGTAGGAAAATTAGGTTCGATAACTTGTTTAGAAAGAGATATTCCCAGAGATTCAATTTTATTTAGAGCGACATTTCCTTGAGCTATCTGAGGTAAAGAAGTTACTACCTCACTTACAGGATTAATCAAATATAAAATAGCCAGCACATAGCTAGATACAATCTCCGTTGAAATTCCATTTACTTTCGGAAAAGCGAACAATATTAATCCAACAGGAATAAAAAATAATACTGTTGCGAGAGAGCCTGCAAAAGCAAAAACTGTTATACTGCTAATTCGATATTTCTTATATTTACTAGCACTTATTTCTAAATCTTCTTTAAAAAAAGCAATTCTCCTGTGACGATGCAATTTTAACTCTTTCACTCCTTCTGTAACAGCGCGAATATGTCCAAACATCACATCTTGTATTTGACGCGCTTTTTGTAAACCTTCAATTCCTGGTTTTTGCAGAAACTGGTAGAGATAAAAACCAAGTATAAGACAGATAAATACGATGAAAAATAGTAATGGAGAAAGCCATAAGAAATAAACAAAAATTCCAATTAGTACAGCAATGTTTACGATGATTACTGATAGCTGTATTGAAGCTGTAGAAATTGCAGTTATGTCGTCAGTCAAAGTTGCCAAAATTTTTGGTATACCTAGACTTTCTAAATGTTGTAAAGGACAATTTAAAATGCGTTGAGTCATTTCTAAGCGCAAATCGTAGATAACTCCTTGAGCCAAACGATTTATTAATACCCAACTTATAAACCGAAAAATCCATAAACCAATACAGAGACTAACGAACAGCCAGATTAACCATATGGGTGAGTTTTCCAGATTGGCGATCGCATAATTTATAACTGCGATAATACCCGCACCACTAGCACCGCTGAGAATACTAAATATAGTTGCTATAAAGAAACTTTTGCCGGAATTTTTAAGTAGAAGACGGATAAGTTTCATAAATCAAAGGCGGTATTGGGTAATTGGGAATTGGGAATTGGTAATGGGTAATTGAAGTATATAGTTGAAAGTGAAGCAAGTTAAAACTCCCTGGTTATTAATATTTTACCCATCCCTCCATCCCCCCATCCCTTTTTATGAATGGCGATACGCGATTTTTTAAAACCATCAAAATCCCATTTATAACAATCCCCGATAATGAATAAATACCAAAAGAACTGCCCATGAACCCAAAGCAACTTTAATGGCTACCAAAAAATTCAGTAAAGGTAGAATTCCACCGCTAAATAATGCACCCAATTGTCCCTGAGGTAACTCAAATCCCCACAGAGTAATTACTGAGAGGATAATAAAAACCAATACCGAAACTTTCTCCCACTTAGAAGCGTGCCAGCGTTTGTAAATTGCTTGCATCCATTCTGATGATGCGGTAATTGCCACTAAACCAATCGCTGTGCCTCCGGCGACTCCAGCAGCAAATCCACCACCGGGACTGAGATGTCCCCGAATCCCTAATTCGATACCCACTAAAGCCGAAATTGTGGCACCCAAGCGGGCTAAAATAATTGATGGTCTATCGCTAAAATGATAAATCGTACAAAATGGTCTTTCGTTTGCTAACAAAAAAGTAGCTCCCATAATTGCAATGGTAAACACTACAACTTCAAAAATGGTGTCATACAAACGATTGCGAAAAATAATACCGGAAACTGCATTCGGTACTCCACTATCTTGTACCACTGCTTGGACAATGGATATTGATAATTCTGACTCTGGATTTACTTCGATGAGCATTTTCACAAACAGCGCAATTCCAGCAACAACATAAACCCATTTCCATTTCATAGATGTTGACTCTCTAATTTTGGTACATTAATATCTGATATATTTACGTAGCTGAGCATTGTTTTTGGCGATGAAAGTTCGGTTTGCATGATGTCATAAATCCGCTGAATCCGAATTGTGGTTTGATAGGGTTGCCATTCGCCATCCAAGTCACTATCGTAACTTGTCATTACAGATGAACTGCTACAGGTTGCATGGACTTCTTTTTCCATTAGCGCTCGCTGTAAAGCCTGTTTATCGTTGTAGATCACAATTTCCAACCGCATATGACGTTTATCAAGAATTTTGCGGAATTCTGCCATCAGTTGTTGAAAAGGACATTCTTCTTGCGGATGATTTGTTCTATCTTCGAGTACTCCTAAACGCAACACCAAGGACGATCGCACTGCCACTGCATATAAAGTAATTGCCAGTAGTGTACCCATCAAAGCTTCAGTTAAAGCGACATCAGCAGCTCCCAAAACTGCATAAACTAATGCTGCAATCGCGCCTAATATTCCCCGCAATGCTAAAGCATGGTAAGGATTGACCTGAAATATGACTAAACAAGCAGTTATGGGTAATAGGGCAACGATTATATAAACGTAAATATCAGGATTGCTCATGATGATTCTCCTCCGGACTCGAACAGTAAGCTAAAACGTAACCTAACATGGTGTTCCAAATTGCTAAAGTGATGATCACGAGAATGAGTAAAGGCCATTCACTGGGAATTTTCAGCAGTAATCCGAAGACAATGGCGATTGAACCAAGGGTATCCGCGACAGAAAGAGTATGCAGTTTATATAAAACCGATCTTCTACCCAACAGAGGAAATGTACCCCAAAACCAAAAGAAAATGCCTATACCAATACAGATGTAACTAAGAATATTGATCATGTTTCTCTTAAGCGTTTAAGTATATGTGCTAATAACATTAATCCGGCATTCCCTACAGTCAAGATAATGGCAGCAACAATACCAATCATCCAATCATCACGCAAGACGGAGACGACAAGGGCAATAATCGCTGTTTTACTGGAGATACTGGAAAAAGCCAACATCGTCTGCCAGATATTCTCATCCTTCCAAGCTTCGTAAATAGGTATAATCAACGCTAGAAGCATGGCAATTAAAATTAGGTTATTCATCGTTAACTGCTCTGGTTGGTCTGATGCGGTGTACTTCATACCAGCCATCTTGGCGGTATTTAAAGACAATTGTTTTGGGAGTAAAGGTGATTAAAAATATATCGAGGAAAATTAACCGGGGCGATCGCGTTGCTTGAACTCGTTCTAAAATTAAATCTTCGTATTTGTGGGGACGAAGAATAATTTCGATTGCTTCAATATATGCTTGAGGAATCGCCAGGATGATTTTACCTAAAATATCCAACCAATCTTTTAAGGTTTCTGGGGATGGGTAGCCACGGGGTAAGAATAAAGCAATAATTACGCCGATGATGATATTTACCACACTCAAATCGGATGTGAGTAGAAACCAAATAGTGAGTCGTAATATTAAGTGTCCAACCATGAGAATGCCATCCAAACAGTAAAATCAACATTACACTCATTACACCGATCAGATGCTCAAATTCTTCGAGTACACGGGGTAATTTCAAAGTTGCACGTTTAAAAATAAACAAATAGAGCAACCAACCCAAACCAATTTTTCCCATTGCTTTGACAATATTATCTACTGTATAAGCTTGAAAATAAACACTATTAGCTGTAATCAACCAACCGAGCAAAAGTATCGTTGCTGCCCAAAATCCCAGCTTTGGTTTATCTCCTTTCCCCTGGGGTAAAAAATAAATTTGGCATATACTATTGCTGTTCCCACAACCGCAACGTTCATGGGGATAACTTGCCAAGGTAGGAGATTTTTCATGGTTAATACTTTTGCCCCAAAGCCCGAAAGTAAGGGAAAGCCTGATATTGAAAGACTTGCTATTACCAAAACAATCCAAGTCGAGGTATTAATTTTAGTTTGTTGCAATTCCTTGAAGCTGCGACTCGGTAAACTACCCGCACTCAAAAACATCGCTGACTTTGCTAAACCATGGGCTAATGCATAATAACCACCTTCTTGAGGTGCTGCGAGTACCCAACCTAATTGAGAAATCGTACTTAATGCCAACATCCGCTTAGTATCATTTTCAAAGACTGCGTAACATACTCCCAACAACGCTGTCCCTACTCCGAAAATACGTACAATTGGATCGACTTCCCCGACAATTAACGCGCACCGCACCAAGGGATAAACTCCAGCTTTTACTACTACTCCCGATAACAATGCCGATACGGGTGTGTCTGATTCTGAGTGAGTCAGGGGTAGCCACCATCCCGATATAAATACTCCTCCTTTAACCAAAAGTCCGACAAATATCAACGCTACTGCTGATGGTGGTGCATCACCCAAACCAATGAAACTAAAGGAATTACTTGCTTGATAAACCGATACTGCTCCCATCAAATAAAACAGCATTGCGATGTTACTCACGCATAAGTAACGCAAACCTACCCAAATCGAACGATCAGTACGGGGATAGGCTACTAACAAAAATGCTGCAATCCCACTCACCTCTAAGGCTACATATAAACTAATGAAGTCTGTACAGGCAAATGCAGCATTAACACTGCCATGCAAAATGATCGCTTGGGTGTAGAAAAAAGCTGATTTATCGCTCCGCCAACAATACAATATGACTGCGGCTGTTACGAGAGCATTCGTTAAGATAAAAAAACCGCTCAGCCGATCCACCATCAAGGTGACACCAAAATTGTCCATTAACTGAAGCGTTACTGGAGACTCTTGGATAAATAACTGCAATCCATATGCGAATGTTGCAATCGTCCCCAAAAATGCTATGGGACGGTCAAGTTTGGGAATTAAATAAATCGTGAATCCCAAAAAAACGGAAGTGCAACCCAGGCAATCGTAATATTGTTGATCATGGTGTATTGTTCTTCTCTATCTCGTTGCTTTCCAAGGTGGGATTATCCCCTGCTAGCTTCATCACTCCAACCAACATTAGGGCTTGAATTGAAAAACCGATTACAATCGCTGTTAAGATTACCGCTTGGGGAACTGGATCGGCATAATTACGGTTTTGAACATCTGAAAAAATCGGTGTAAATGAACCATTAAGTGATGCGATCGCGACGTAATAAGCTATGACTCCTGTACTCATCACATCCATCGCTACTATCTTCATCACCAGGTTTTTTTTAAAGATGATGCCCAAAAATCCGCATATAATTGTTGCGAGTACAGATGCTTCTAACACAATAATTGCTTTTTCGCTAAAGTTTAGTTATAATCATTTCCTGGTCAGTGCATTGACTTGACTCTATACAAGTTTTGTATATCTCGGATTATAAAGATATATCCACAACTTTGATTCAAGACACATAAAATTCAAGCACGAACAATACAAACAGCGTGCTTTAAAGCCCAGGTTTTCGTTACAGAGAAAAACTCAAATTTGTAACTGCTTTCAAGAATTTTCGGTTTCCTAATATCTAGAAATTAAGAAGAAAAAATGCCTTTAGACAGGTGTTTTGCATTGGCATGGATAGAATTCGCCTTTGATTATTAACATATGGATTACTTATGATATTTCACCCCCGTCTTAAGAATTGATTAATTTCTTATATCTAGAATAAATGGTATCAGGTGTTGAAAGCAAGAAATTCATCTGGAGATAGAGAAGCGATCGTGTTGCCGTTTTCTCTCCCCATGATTGTAATCAAGTTACTGCTAACGATAATTCGGTGAAATACTTTATTTGAGCGGTTGGATTTGAAAGCTTCAGGTAATGAGCAACCAGGAGCGATTACCGCGCCAGGGGTGCTGGCGATCGCGATTATATTGGGTATTCAAAAGTTACACTTATGCTCATCTGGGGAAGATGGGTATTTTCCTGAAGGCAAAGAATCTTCAACGCAATTCATAAGCAAACTTATATCTAATTCATAAAATAAACAAAATTCAATAAAACTTCTGTATACATAATTTGTAATATTTAGTTTTCAAAAATTTGCACTTCCGAATAGCTAGAAAAGATTCCTATTTACGAACGAGATTACAGACCATTTGGGTGTAATATGGTTTTTTATGATCTGTAGAGCCGTATGACCAAAAATCAAAAAATCAAGTTAATAGCTTGATAATATCTAGCAAATAAGCAAAAAAACGTATTACAAGCTTTATAGTACGAGGACATAAACAATTAATCTAGTAAAGATTTGTAAAAAAGGGTAGTAAAAAGAATACACAAAGTTGTAATCAAACTACTAAGATTGACAAATATGCTAGATAATGATGGCTTGAAATATATTGCATTTTATGGGTATGTATTTTGATGATTTTGATCTAAAAATCAGAGGAATTCCTTTTTTTCACTATTAATTCCTGTCATTTGTTGATTCCTTGAATTATATTTTGATTTATTTTTATACAGATGTGTTTAAGTTGCCGCAGCGCTCGTTTGCAGGCAGAGCTTCCATGATTTTTTGCGGCATGGGAAGCTTTAAATTATTCATAAATTCTATGAATTCATCTCGATTCTTATTACTAAATCGCGGATTGAGTCTTCTTTCTTCTTCAATAGTTGATACCGTGTGTCCTCGATAATCATGGGCTGGATAAACTAAAGTTTCCGGGGGTAAATTAAACAGTTTCCCGACTACAGAATCGTATAAAATCCCAGAATCTCCACTTTGAAAATCTGTCCGTCCGCAACCACGAATCAACAAAGCATCTCCCGTCAACAAATGAGTACCATTAACCAGATAAGCCATGTGACTATCTGTATGACCTGGAGTTGCGATCGCTCTTATCTCTATTCCCCCTAAAAGCAATACTTCTTCATCTTGTATGTATTTATCTGCACATTCTGCATCAGCATTTTCCGGAACAACACCTAAGCAACCAGTGTCTTCTCGAAGTTTGCTTGTAGCAGTCACATGATCAGCGTGGATATGAGTCTCCAAACTGTAACGCAGATTTAACCCCAAGTCTTTAAGTAGTGCTAAGTCACGACTTAGTTGTTCTAGTACTGGATCTACTAAAACCGCTTCTTGGGTAGCTGTATCGGCAATTAGATAAGTATATGTACTTGATTCTCTATCAAACAGTTGACGAAATAGCATAATCAAAACCTAAATTGAAAAATAGTCTACTTCTATAATCATATTACCAATTAGTTATATGACTGTGGCAAGTATGCTATCTGACATAATCGAGAAGTCCTAGTACTACTGTATGGTAATATAGTAAATAGGTTAAAAGTTAAAAATTTCTATAAAATTGTTATGCCTAAAAATATTTTAAACAAAAATGATGAATCACAAAAAGAACTGACGCAGCTTGAAGAGCGTGGGGTAAAAAAGTTGTCTCCCGCAGCAATTACTTTAATGGCTGAATTCTTTAAAGTTTTATCAGAACCCAGTAGACTGCAAATTCTTTGCACCTTAAAATCAGGATCTAAAAATGTATCTCAAATTATTGAGGATACAGCTTTAGGGCAGGCTAATGTATCTAAGCATCTCAAAGTTTTGACACAAGCAAGTATAGTTACTCGTACTCAACAAGGGATAAACGTTTTTTATGAAATTAGTAATCCGTTTATTTTTGAATTATGTGAATTAGTGTGCGATTCTATTTCCTTACAAATTGAGCAACAAAATAAAAATTTAGAGCATTTAAAAAATATTAAGAGTTCTTTTTAAAGATAAGACTTAGCAACGCCGGCATATTTTTCTTGTAGGGTGCTGTAGTTTAGAATAAATTTGAACGTAGCGATAAGACTTGTAGCGTCACGCACCAACAAACTGAAAGATTTATTTTGATTTTTTAAAGTATTAAAAATATAGTTTATGGGATTTTTAGATGAAATTGTTAGGGGGAGATAAATCGAGTTTGTTTTATTTATCCGGCGGTTGAAACCGCAGCTAAACAAACCGGCACCCGTCTGCACGGGTTTAAAATACGTAAAATTTTAGACATTTTAACTCATATTCCTACAAAGCGCTCAGATGAATAACTTCAGTGCTTTTTTGCTATATCTACGTATAAATACAAAATATTAAAAGTATTTGTTGACATCATTATGACCAGAGTTCTGAGCATAATGATGACATTAAATAACGATAAATATCTAACAATTCTTGAGCAAATCCGCTGGAATGGAAAGCCAAAGTGTCCTTACTGCGAATCAAGCAACGCAACAGCATACAGAAACGAGAAAAGATACCATTGTAATTCATGCTACACTTCATTTAGCGTCACAGTTGGTACACTATTCCACAAAACTCATGTGAGTTTGGATAAATGGTTTTTAGCAATTCGTCTAGTGATGAGTTCTTCGGAAGGTATCAGCGTGCGTCAGCTTGCTAAAGAAGTTGGCGTTAATAAAAATACTGCTGCTTTTATGCTGAAGCGGATAAAAGAGGATAAGTCGGAAGTATTGGAGAGATTAGTAAGAATGAAATCTTAGAAACCCCTTTCAAAACCTCTCTTCCCCTGGGGGAGAGGTTGTTATGACTTCTTAATCATTTACAAATTAGTTTGTAGAGACGTAGTACTGTGACTTAAACCTGGAAACCTTATTAAGGAAGGTTTCAGAACCAAAAGTATATTTAAATGTTTCAATTGGAGAAGCTTAAATGAGTATACAAAAAAAACCTTATAGAACTAAGCGTAGCGTAGTAATTAAATTTTATCTATTGATGCTGTTCAATACGTTTATCCTATTTTTAAGTTTTATTGGTAAAGAACCTTTGGTAGCTTACTTACAAGATTTTAATATTAAAATTTCTCCCTTTTTATTGCCAATAGTAATTGGACTATTTTCACCCTTACCTTCATGGCTTTTTGTAAAAGAGTCTATCGAGGAATCAATCGAATGTGAATCCAAAGCAAAAATAGAAGATAATCGTGAAAAATGTGAATCCGAAATAAAAAAAATCAAGGAAGAATATGAAAGAAAAGCACCTGAAATAATTAAAGAAAAACAAGAATTAGAATTTTTAGCTATTTGGACAGATAAAGAACAGCTAAATCATGTTGACTTCAATGAAATGTCTGAAAAATTGCGTCATGAATTAATGAAAGATAGAAAAGAATTTCAAGAAATTTATCTAGAAAGTTTTAGAAAAAGATATGAAGCTCGTCAAGACATTATAAATAAACTAAATGATGATTTATTAAAATCAATTACACGAACAGCAGGTGATTATTCTTTTAGGGAAAAACAAAACGATTTTATTACAAAAGAGGAAAATCAAATATATAAGAATATATATGCAATCTTAAGAGCTTGGCTAATTTGCAGTATTAAATTTGATTGCGAGATGCCAACAGAGCATTTACATCGAATTATTAATAAAAATAGCAAGCGCGAATTAGATGCTTTGAAGTACATTAGAGACAATATATTGTTAGACGATGAATTCAAGGAAATATTAACAAATGATAAATCGAGAGAAATAATTAGTGATTATATCAGTAGATTTTGTCAAAAAATAGATATCAATGCTTGAATTAAGAAGCCACTTCACTGAAATAATGTTTTGCAACCTTAGAGGATGTTTTAAACGTATCCGGCGGTTGAAACCGCTACTACACAAACGAAGTCCACCGTAAGGTGGACTAGTAATTTAGAACCCGCACAGGCGGGTGCCGGTTTGTGTAGCTGCGACTTATAGTCGCCAGGTAAAGTATAAATTAGACTGTATATAAAATAAGCTGATAAGCAAATTTTTCTATTATTTTTAAAAAGGCTTAATATAATTAAAATCAATTTCTTCATTTAAAACTTCACTAAGAGTATTTTTATATTCAATTTCCTGTTCTAAGCTTGGAAAATTAACTATTGCATTTTCTTCGTTATTTGTAATATACTCAAGCATTTTATCAACGGATGGAAAATTATTTAATATCTCATCATCATTATGGTGTAATTGCTTTAAAGCATCATTCGTAATCTTGCTTGCAATTAGTAAAAGTTGATAAATAGTAAATTGAGCCATTGTTTACATCGTTGAAAAATATTGATGAGGTTAATAATATTTTTGAATCCGGAGTATGTCACTACCGCTAACTAGGACACCCCAAATTTATTTTTTATCTCCAACAAAACAAAAATTAAAGACTGTAAAAATCTGTTCCCTTCTTTTATGTTCCAATAAAAGATTATTAACCCCTTCCTAAATTAATAGAAAGGGGTTTACTCATAGAGATTCTAATTTATTCAAAAGCTCTATAAACTCATATCTATTTGCTAACTACACCCATTTTCTGTTGAATGCGAGTCTTCGCAGCTTTAAACTCAGTAGCCAATTGTTCGCTTTGTTGGCTGTTGAGATTATTGCGAATTGCAGCAAACATGGTGCTTTCTTCTTGACGAATATGGTCACCTACTGCATCCATTAACTGCTTGATTTTATCTTTAAATTGAGGTGAAGAAGGACTAGTAGACTTGATTTCGTCTAACTTGACTTTCATTTCGGCTTGTTCGTCGTATAACTCTTGAGTATCTCCTTCACCGTAGAAAGGACGTACTTTGGGATATACAACTTCCTCTTCAGCTTCTGCGTGAGCGCTCAAATCTTTGTAAATCTGACCGAAGTATTCTTGAATCTTCTGGGGATTATCGCTTTGTAACAATTCAGTGAATAGGGTATTTACCTTGCTGTGATCTGCACGGATAACGTCTTGGACATTCATATCCTGCTTGTCGGAAGTTTGAGTTATCACACTACCAACAACACCGCTCAAAGCTGCAATACCATCTTGTACTCGTCCCCAAATGCCTTGATCGGCTTCTTGTCCAGTAAGTTCGCGGACACCCAAGTATTCTAAAACACCTTTTAATTGTTCTTGGTGAGCGCGGTTTTCAAAGTTGACAGTATTCAGAGGTCCGATTGCTAACATCACATCAGCACCTACTTTCTCAGCAGCTTTGTGAATTGTGATACCGCTCATTACTTGTTGATGCTTGAGCAATTCATGTTGAAATACTTTTTCATACAGACTCAATTCAGAGCCTTGCATTAACTGTCTGACTTGCTCAACCATTTGTGAGACAACATTTTCCGGTTTAGCTTGAATGCCATACTGAGTAATTGTAGTCTCGATAATACCCAAATTCTTTTGGTCATCATCAAGCATTTTTTGCAAACGTTCGCGAATATCGTTATCGGAAAGTTGTCCAATAAACCGTTGTTCGTTGTCGATAATCAATTGCTGTAACGCTTTCATATCCGCCAACTTCATCGCGATCGCAGAGCGTTTAGTATCATCTAAAGTAGCTACCACAGTGTTTCTCCTCTCTGAAAATTATTTATTAGTGTTATTTTCAGGTTGCCACAGGTATTGATAGCTTCCATCCTTCTTTTGAGGTATCACGGACATTACCCTGGGTAGATAAAAGTGCTTTCTTGATTTCGTGGAGCGGGTGTATAAACAGTAAAAACAGACTTACACGAAGTTAATTAGCTAAAAAATAGTTGTGAGTCATCAATTCAAAAAATACCTTTTATTACATCATTAATTGTGATCAAATCAGATTTATCCTTAGATAGATAAATATTAAGTTTTGCTTATTCCATTAGGGAGAGAACTTTTTTCAGTAAAAAGAATAGATTTACTAAAAGAACACTAAATGGAAATTTATCAAAAATGCCAGAAAATTCTGGATTAGGGGAACAAGCGCTGAATAAAGTCGCAGAAATAGGGCTGTCTAGTCAGTTGGATCAAGTTGAAGATTTAAATGTAGATATTAAGACTAATCCTTTGAAAGCGATTCAGGGAGAAGTAGACTCCGTTGATATTGATGGTGATGGTTTGGTAATGGAAAAAGACCTCCGCATGGAGGAATTAGATATGCATATTGAGAATGTTGCAATTAATCTTATGAGTGCGGCTTTTGGAAAAATTGAATTAACCAAGCCAACTTTAGGTAGTGCGAGAGTTGTTTTACTTGAAGAAGATATCAACCGCGCTTTTAATTCCGAATACGTACAGCAACAATTACAAAGTCAAAAAATTAATATTAACGGAAGACAGACTAATATTGTCCCCCAAAAGGTGGATTTTCGTTTACCAGGGAATGGTAAAGTACAATTAAATGCTACTGTTTTATTAAAAGAGACAGGTGAAACAAATCAAGTTGCATTTTCCGCAGTACCGCGTGTTTCTGCTGAAGGAAAAACTGTTATTTTAGAGAATATTGAGTATGATAAAAATCAAGAAAATTCGTCTGAATTGGCAGAAGCATTAATAAATCAAACCAGCGAATTATTGAATTTAAGCAACTTTGATTTAGAAGGAATGGATTTAACAGTAAAAAGTTTAGAAATAGAAACAGGAAAACTTGTATTATTAGCTGAAGCTTACGTTGAGAAAATTCCTACAGAGTAATCATTTTAAAACTACCACTTTTTTTTAACCTTTGACCTTTAACCTTAAACCTTAAACCTTTTATTATGGAAACTAAAGACAGAAGAACATCTCCCTACCCCAATATTCCCAACTTATTAGAAACAGACGATAGAGAATTTAGAGATGCTGGTGTACCTAGTACAGTATCTGTTGTAGGACATCCAATTCATCCGATTCTCGTGCAATTTCCCATTGCTTTTTTAGTTGGAGCATTGTTAGCAGATATTGTTTTCTGGTTCACTAATGATACATTTTGGGCAAGAGCATCTTTCTATTTAATTGCAGGTGGTTTTTTGATGGGTATTCTAGCAGCTATAACTGGAATGCTTGACTTTTTGAGAATAGGAAGAACACGTATACGTAGCGCTGGTTGGGCGCATATGGTTTTGAATATTTCAGCTTTATTGTTAACCTTAATTAACTTAGTATTACGATGGAATTCTCCAGTCGTAGCCGTATTACCTTGGGGGTTAGTAATTTCCCTTGTTGTCGCTACACTTCTCGGTGTTTCGGGTTGGTATGGTGGAGAATTAGTTTATCGACATAAGATTTCTGTCATTGGTAATGGCAATCCAGAACAACTTTAAATGAGTAAACGGTTAACTTAACTTGGGGTAAAATAGACAAAACCTAAATTTTGCGTGGGGTGAGAAGTCGGGTTTTTAAGATAAATATCTGTAATACCAGACAATTGTAATAAAAACCCGACTTCTGGGATGCCTATCGAACTCACGTTAACAGATAGTAAGATTGATAATTTTATTAAGTGCGTTATATAACATAGCGCACTTTTTTAAACACGGATTAAAAAGGATTACACTGATTACACGGATTTAATTACCAATTACCAATTACCAATTACCAATTACCAATTTAGCTGGGGGAGCAAGCTTATTAACTAGAAATGTCATGTAGAGGGCAGATAATCGCATTGTACCAGATATCCTGGCTCGCTTACATCCTCACCTATAAAAGGATGAGGTTTTACGCTCGATCAATAAAAACCCGACGAATGACGATTACAGAATGCTTTCCATTAAACTGATATTAATATTATTGGCAGTTTAATTGTTAATGGCTGTAAAATTGCAACCAAAAGCAAGCAGGAAATGTATGTTGTGCGTTTTATTTCCGTTTTACTGCTATTAGGTCAAGTGTGGTTGCGTTTATTGCAAGGAAAAACCTGTCATCGTAATGTTTTAGAGCATATGGTGAAAGTGGGACCAGGTTCGATTTCTCCCGTACTGTTGATAAGCTTTTTTGCAGGGATGATTTTTACGATTCAAACTGCAAGGGAATTAGTGCGGTTTGGTGCAGTTAATGCTGTTGGTGGTGCTTTTGCTTTGGCTTTCTGTCGGGAATTAGCTCCAATTTTAACTGCTAGTATAGTTGCTGGACAAGTAGGTTCGGCTTTTGCTGCGGAAATCGGTGCGATGATAGTCACCGAACAAGTTGATGCGCTTTATATGTTGAGAACTAATCCGATTGACTACTTGGTTCTTCCTCGGATTATTGCTTGTTGTTTAATATTACCAATACTAACTATTTTTTCTTTAGTGATCGGAATTATTGGTGGAATTTTTGCCGCAGCACAGTTTTATCAGGTACCTCCAGAGATATTTTTAGAATCGGTGAGAAATTTTTTACAACCATCAGATTTATATATAATTTTGCTCAAAGGCTTCATTTTTGGACTTTTAGTTGCTTTTATTGGTTGCAGTCATGGTTTAGCAACTTGTGGAGGTGCAAAGGAAGTAGGACAATCTTCAACTAAGGCTGTTGTAAGCAGTTGGGTGATGATTTTTATCACAGATTTTTTCCTTTCTCTAATATTTTTTGAAAAGCCGATATAAAAAACATTTATCAAAAAACATTGATTGTGAATAAATGTATCGATTATTGGTAATCATCAGGTAAAACCTTGAAGTCATGCTTCAATAATTTTAACTTTGATCACAGCATAATTCAGTTTCAGTTACACCCATTTATCTGAAATAAACTGCTAATTTAGGGAAAAATTTTATGGGAATCCCAACTCCAAAACAACGACGACAACAATTACTCGAACAGTATGTTTTATCGCGTCGTACTATGTTGGCGTTAATGGGTTTAGCTTGTACCCCTGGCTTGGAAACTTTACTGGGGAATGAAACTGAACCGCCAAAACCCGAACCACCAGCGAATCCTAATATCCCCAGTTTACCTCAAAAGGATTCACCTGCGACTCAACAAGAACGCCAAATGCAGTTGATCAAGACTCGTGAAGAATATCAATTGGGATTGCGATTACCGAATTCACCTCGTGTGGAGACTTTACCCCCTCAAGAAGCTTTTTCTGAAGGATATAATAATAACCGAGCAATCTTATCGGAGAAAATAGCAGCCAATCAACAAGCATTTCTTGCGAATCCTAAACCTTTTCAAAGTTTTGATGACTATACTGCACTGTTGAGTGTTTTAGGAGTACCTGATATAGCCAAAACGTTCCGCAATGACGATGTATTTACGCGACAGCGGCTTTCTGGTTGCAATCCGATGGAACTTCAAAATGTTCTCACTCTTGATTATAATCTTCGGGAAAAATTCGGCATCACGGATGAAATTTTTCAAGCCGTACTGAGTAAAACAAATCGTAGGAAACGCATTAATCAGACTCTCGATAGTGCTATTCAACAAGGTGGTTTATTTGTCACCGATTATGCAATACTCGATAGTATTCAACCGAAACAGAACCAATATCTAGGTACCCCGATTGCGCTATATTTAGCCGAAAGGATTCGCGGTAATTTTCAGTTAATTCCCATTGCTATTCAGTTGGGACAAAAACCCGGAGAAAGTTTACTTTGCACACCTTTGGATGGGGTAGATTGGACTTTAGCCAAGTTAATTACCCAGATGGCTGACTTTTATGTGAATCAGCTGTACCGTCATTTGGGACAAACTCATCTGGTAATGGAACCAATCGCATTAGCTACAGTACGTGAACTAGCTGCTCGTCATCCCGTGAATGTACTTTTAAAGCCTCATTTTGAGTTCACAATGGCAATTAATAGCCTTGCTGATGAGTTGCTAATTAATCCGGGGGGAGCGGTGGATATTATCTTACCGGGTACCTTAGAAAGCTCGCTGCAACTTAGCGAACGAGGTGTCTCTGAATATTTCAACAATTTTAGTGACTATGCGCTCCCCACCTATTTACGTCAGCGTGGTGTTGATAATCCTTCTATATTGAGAGATTTTCCTTATAGAGATGATGGTTTGCTCGTCTGGAATACCTTATTAGACTATGTAAGTAGATATATCAGTATTTATTACAAATCCGACCGAGATATCCGCGAAGATTTCGAGTTACAAAATTGGTTACAAACTTTACGGAAACCTGTTAACGATGGTGGTTTTGGCATAGTTTCCTTACCAGAGGGTTTCATAAACCGCGACCAATTGATAGAAATTTTGACACAAATTATTTTCACCGCAGGTCCCCAACACTCAGCCATCGCTTGGATTCAATATCAGTATATGGGTTTTATTCCGAATATGCCCGGAGCGCTTTATCAGCCGATTCCCACAACCAAAGGAAAATTCGCTGATGAAAACAGCCTAACTAGTTTCCTACCTGGAGTCAAACCCGCTCTTACTCAAGTTCAATTTATCTCCTTAGTTGGTACGAAACGCGATCCCAAAGCGTTTACAGATTTTGGTGCAAATAGTTTTCAAGACTCACGAGCAATTGCAGTTCTTAGTAGTTTACAAAATCGCTTAGAAGTAGTGGAAAAACGGATTGAACGACGAAATAAACGTCGCAAAGAGTGTTATCCAGGATTTCTTCCCTCTCGGATGTCCAATAGTGTAAGTGGATAGGAATAGATAAGTAATATTCTAACCCGCCTTCGGCGGGTTTTGTCTGTGTAGCTAAGGCAGCGCGCAGAAGGGGAGATTTTCCCCATGAGCTACTACCGTGCGGTAATAAAGCGCCAGGTAATATCAACTCCGGATGATTATTTATTATTCCCTACTCCCTATTCCCTCAAGCCTCTCTCCCCGAAGCCCAAGTATCTCTCCATTTAACTGTACCTTCACTGGCAATTACCCAGCGACGAGCGAGTAAATTTTCCCGTAAAGGAGAAGTTCCCTCACGCAACATTACATATTTATAACTAATTAGTTTCCCAGCACTTTCATTAAAGGGAATTTCAGCAAACCAAGTATTAGAATTAATATATTCTAAAGGATAGGCTTTACTGATATCCCAATTACCCAATTCCGGACAATCGCCGATTACTACGATTCTTTCACCAAGTTGGGTTTGTACTCCATTTAATTGCGCTCTGACTATTGTTTGCGCTTTTAATCTTTCCCCTACATGACTAATAACGATCGCTTCTTTTGCGCCAAGTTCAAAGTTATGGATTTTTCCATCTACGACTTCAAATTTACGTCCAGTTAATACGCAGGTATGTTCTCTATCTGGTAACTCAGTATCAACTGCTTTTACAGTCACAGTATCACCGCGATTCAAAGCTACAAAGCAGCGAGAGCCGTTATAACGACGCACATAACAGAAAACATCTGGTGTAATATATTTCTCCCATTGACTACCCATGGATATTGCAGGATTCAAACGACGCAACCCCGAAAGTTTCCGCACATCCCAATAAATCGGAGTTTCGGTATCCCATTGTTCCATCATCGGACGGTTGTAAGGGTCATTATTTCCGTAAATATTATCATCACCGTTGGTGTCGTTATGCAGATATTGTTCGGTACCGTAAAATAAACAAGGTATTCCCCGACTAGTCATTAAAAAATCCACTGCTAACCGCAAATTATCAACATCGGGGTTAAGAGTCAGGAATCGATGCATATCATGATTATCGATAAAGGTGATCAATTCCGTTGCACCGTTGTAGCGATAATCCTGTTTTAAAACGTCATTAACTAAATAAAATCCCGCTTCATCATTCGTCCCTAACGCTTGACGCAGTGCCATACACAACCCAAAATCTAGTATAGTCATACCAGAATTATTGGCAAATTCCACAGAAAGGTCATCATCTGGACGACTGTAAATCCATTCGCCAAAGATAAATACATCTGGTTTATGATTGTACATTTCACTGTTAAACTCTTGCCAGAACCAAATTGGCATATGTTTAACTGTATCTATCCTTAAAGCATCAACTCCTCTATCTAACCATTGCTTAATTGCTGATTTAATATAATTTCTATACTGAATATTATTTTCGTTAAAAGTGGCTAAACCGCACAATTCACAGTTTTGAACTTGCCATTCATCTTCCCAATTGTTCACTTCACCATAATGATGATACCAATTGTCTTTATCATCGTTGAAATCGGCTATTTTTACGCCATCATCGTACAATTCACCTTTACTACCACCAGTATCGGGACTGCTATGATTGCAGACAATATCTAATATTAGCTTCATATTGCGTTTGTGCAATTCTGCAATCAAACGGTCAAAAACTGTATTTCTCGTATCTTGAGTTTTATTCAAAGAAGGTTCATCATCGGGTGCAATAAAACGAGGATTTAATCGTTTAAAATCCTTTGTCCAATAACCATGAATTGCCGCACTTTCAATAAATAATTCTTCTACTTGCTCAAATAAAGGAGTTAACCAAATAGCGGTAACTCCCAAATTTCTCAAATAATCTAATTTATCAATAATTCCTTTTAAATCTCCACCCCAATATTTACCCCATTCTGTTCTATCTGAGTCATAAAGCTCAGAATTTAAACCTTTATTATTCTTAGGATTACCATCATGAAAACGGTCAATTACTATAAAATAAATAGTTTCTTGGCGAAATTCAATATCTCTTGTGTAGAGAAACTCCAAGTCAATATCGGCATCTGAATCCGGAGTTTTTATAATTTCTTCAACCTCAGCTTGAGGATTTTCTACTTGATATTGAGTATCTGAAGCTTGAGATGGAGGAGTATTTACCATAAAAACGAGTTATTTCTATTTATGTTTATTTACTTAAGTAATTCAATAATGCTAAAGCCAAATCAGTAAGATGAATAAATATTTTTATCTGTGTGTATTTTAATCAATAGCATTTAATTACTTACTAACTATAAGTAAATACTCCCTTTTTCATTTATTCGTCCTCATTCTTTAGATAGATATATTATTTAAACCGCGAATAGAGGACAAAGGACATGAAGCTATAGAAAGATGATGTTTAATCATACAATTACCGATGCTCCATGTCCAATTTCTAACTATAATTTCTAACTATTAACTATTTAAAATTCGATTCCAAGCTTCTAGAACATTGACTAAATCTTCGGGGAGTTGATTGCGCGTAGTATCGTTATATTCCACAGTACCATTACGGCTGCTAAGGGTGTATGTAATATAATCTGCGGCACCTTGAGATATAGGATAACTCAGATTGTTGAATTGATCGCGCTGACGCTGCAATAATCGTTGAAAATCATTTACCTGTTGACGGGAAACTTGACGGAAGTTAAACTGAGAATTACTAATTATCCGACCATCTTCTAATAAAACGGTTTCGTAGGTTTTTCCCGTAAATCCACCGCTAGTAATTTGACGAAAGACTACTTGTTTGCTTAACGGTGATGGTAATTGATTACTGTTAATTTTAACGGGTACAACTGTGGTTTGATTATCGATTATTCTGCTGGCAGTTTCGTTTAAAATGACTCTAGAGTTATTATCGGTATGGTAAACGAATGTTTCTGAACCAACTTTAACTGTGACTCGGTACCCTTCTACAAGTCTGGAAAAACAATAGTTTGTTTTGCGAACGTTAACTATACCCAAACAGCCATCACGCCAAGTTATTTGTTGGGCTTCTACAATATTACTGGGAGAAACTGCAATTTTTTGGGTGATACGTTTTCTTAGGTCAGATAATATTACATTTTCAATGTTTTTTGGTAAACTGGCAGTTGCATCAAGTTGAAATTCCGAACCATCTTGTTTAAATCGATAAGTCCAACTTTCTCTACCGTCGGATAGAGTAGCTTTCATCAAAGGAAGGTTATCTTTTCTTTCGTTGAGTTGTTCAACTTCAATCACCCGAATTTGAGCGGCTGATGATACTCGTTGAGAGCGTCTAGCTGCATCTTGTTTAATTACCGCAGCGGCTCTTTCGGTTAAACTTAAGGAACGGTCAAGAGCGATAATCGAAGCGTTATCGTTAGCGTGGTAAATCCAAGTTTGGTTGTTTGCTTCTACCGTAACTATCCAACCTGGAGTACGAATAAAAGCTTTATTACAAATGCGGTTAAAAGTTAAAAAACAAGGATTATTCCAAATTTTACGCTCACTGTTGACAATCCGCAGATTCCGTTGAGATAAACCAGACCATTGAGCAGCATCTCTAAGAATAGCATTAGCAACAACTTGAGGTAATCCCGATTGCGGTTGATTATTTTGATTTGCTAATTTTACTTGATTTCCAGTTCCATCGCTTAAAAATACCCAATTTTGGGAATTTCCACTCACAGTTACTTCCCAACCGGAAACAGCAACTCTGTCACAAGGATTATAACCAAAATCTTCACAACCATATGCCCAATTTGCTGGTTTGAAGGAAACTATTTTTAAATTTCTTGCTGATAAACCAGAAATATTTCGTGCTTCTTTTAATACACTATTCCCAACACTTCGAGGTAATCGTAATTGACTCTCTTGTGCATTCAAACGAACTTGATTACCATCAATAGAAGTGTGATAAACCAAAACTTGGCTTGCACCTTTAACAGTAACTTTCCATCCTCTTTGGTTTGCTCTCAAACAAGATTCAGCCGCACCTCCCAAATTCAAACAGCTATCGGTAAAGGTTACTTGTTCGGCTTTTGTCACGCTGAGTCTATTCGTACCAATTAATTGCGATGCGGATTTTAAAACGGTATCTTTGACTTGAGAAGGTAAACCGCTATCAGTAATTTTACTACCTTTTTGATTTAGCTTGATTGCCGAACCCGTATCATTGGTATGATAAACCAAACTTTGTCCTTGTGTACCGACAACAACCCGCCAACCAGGTACTAAAACTTGAGAACAAATTGTGTTAGCATCGCCTAATTCTAAACAACCATCCTTCCAAGTTTTCTGCTCAGCCTGCATAATAAAAAAGTTAGCAACTGGTTGTTGTAAACGTTGAGATGCATCTCTAATTACCTGAGATTTTACTGATTCAGGTAATTGTGAATTAGAATCTCCAGACGCTAAACGTATATTACGTCCGTTATTATTGGTATGATAAGTCCATCTTTGATTACCATCGGATACAGTGACTCGATAACCGGGAACTAAAGCTTGGGTACAACCTTCACCTGGTCTAATTACTTCTAAACATCCATTACGCCATGTTTGCTCGTTATAACCGACAATTCTTAACTTAGTTTCAGGTATATTTTCCCGTTTAGAGACATCTTTAATTACAGCATTGGCGACAGTAACAGGTAAACCGCTGCTGATATTTTGTGTCTGTACCTGAATAGTAGTTTGGGAGTTGTTTTGCTGTTGACTAACAAAGATATTTTTTCCCGTCTTATCTAACTGATAATCTTGAGAAGTGGAAACAACAACAGGAGAAGCAATCGCACTTTTTAATAGTGCAGACTCACTGGCAACGGATATAATACTAGTAAGTAGTAAAACAACAAATATCCGCATTTGATTAGTAGTAGAATTACCTTTAAATGAAGCTTTCATAGCAAAGTTACCTGTATCGTTCATGAGTTTACAAATAATTAAGATATGCTTTCTAGTTTGAATTAGATTGCAATGCCTATAATCTTTTCTGTTTTTATTAAGAGTGCCGTAAAATAATCAAATACAAACAATATCTCATCCCATACTATAAACTTAGTTGGGAAAGCAATATTAATAATTAATAGTGGCACTTGTATAGGAAAATAGACGTAGTTAAGTTAGTAGTTTGTTCCGGCTTTTTTACAATAACTTTATATATTTAGGGATAGCGCATAGCGAATAAAAGATAAGCAAACAAGAACTAATAATAAAAAAATAATCCAAGTTGTTAAATTTATAGGAATAGCCGCAACTGGCACATTTTCTTGTAGCACCAACCAGTGAGTGTGACATTCACCCTTCTTGGTGCGGTTAATAGCGTAAGCCTTGAGATTAATATCACTCACAGGCTCATAATAGTGGGAGTAAGAAGTCGGGTTTTTACGATTAATATCACTCACACACTTATAACAGTAATAAAAACCCGACTTCTGTAAAACCTGACTTTCTCGTGGGGGTAAGAAGTCGGGTTTTTATGATAAATATTACTTACACCGCTTTTACACTAATAAAAACCCGAATTCTGTGATTATTCAATTTTCACAAAATCTATTTACTGTTTACACGACTCTACCAACATTTGAGAAAATTTCTTTGAGAAGAAGCCTGAAATCTAAAAGTACTAGCAGCCCAATCTTTCAAATCCGGTGCTAACCAAATCAACTTGCGTAAAATTTCTTCATTTATGAACAATACCAAGGGAAACTTAAACTGTTTCGCAAATTCATCTCGCATTAAATTAGTAGAAATAATCAGTTCATTAATCGCTTCTACAGACTCCAAACCCCTGACTACCAAAGCATCAGGTTGAGCAGAATCTAAAGCCAAAACAACATTTGTGTAAAGAGTTTCTACCTTGGGTGATAAAACAATTTCCTGAATATCCGCCATTGAAAACTCTTTTAAAAGACTCAAAACTTGTTCTTGGTTGCCCGCAGAATTGCAGCACGCTAACAGCAGCGAAAACTCTCCATTAGAAAGCATAATCGCTCTTGCCAATCTTTGGACAACCGCCGTATCATTTGTCGCCGCATTCTGAGAATCAATCAAGCCTATCATTTGGTAATCCAAGTTTCCTTTTAGTTAACTTATTCAACAATATATTTAATTTATCAGTACAATCACCCAATGCACTCCGGCTTAAGGATGATATGTAAGAGTAAATTGAATTACTGTTTTACCTCGACTACCTAAGTATACTCATCGGGTAATTATCGAGGATGTGGTGCGACACCCCGCATTTTTAATTACTAAGTGTTGGATATCGGTGGAATTACGAAGAGATTCAGAAAAATTCTCCATACAAGAAAGATATTACTTTTAACTTTGCAATTTATCACTTAGAACTCACTAGCAGAAATCACTTCCTCTTCTACCTCACTCGCTTTCACCCATTCCTGCATTGCCGGAAGTGCCATAATTGCTTCCATATAATCTTGACAAACATTATCTACCTGCACACCATAGGTAACAAACCGCATCACCACAGGTGCATACATTGCATCAGCAATTGTAAATTTACCAAACAACATATCACCCCCATCGCCAAAGTTTTGGCGACACTCTTGCCAAATTTTTATAATGCGATCAATATCTGTTTGTACGCCCAGCGCCATACCTTTCCCTGATAGTTTAGCACGGCAATTCATAGGCATATTATTACGTAATGTTTGAAAACTTCCATGCATTTCAACGCTTATACAACGTGCTATAGTTTTTGCAATTTTATCTTCTGGATACCAATGTAAATCGGGAAATTCTTCAGCTAAATATTCCAAAATTGCCAGCGATTCCCACACGATTTGACTGCCGTGCAATAAAACGGGTACTTTACCTGATGGAGAATATTGATAAATTTTCTCTGAAAATTCAGGAGTGTCAAGAGGAATACGAATTTCTTTGAATTGTAAACCTAATTGTTTCATCGCCAACCAAGGACGAAGCGACCAAGATGAATAATTTTTATTCCCAATTACTAAAGTTAATTCTGTCATTTTTAATCACCTATAGATGAACTAATGATTCTCGAAGTTGCCATCTTAAACGTTAAAAAAGAGATGTGTGAAGAATTTGAAGCCGCATTCAGACAAGCTTCAGAAATTATCTCCTCAATATCTGGTTACATATCCCACGAATTACAAAAATGTGTGGAAGTTCCAAATCGTTATATTCTCCTGGTACGTTGGGAAACTCTAGAAGCTCATACTATCGGGTTTCGACAATCAAAAGAATATCAACAATGGAAACAACTTTTACATCATTTTTACAACCCATTTCCCGTGGTAGAACATTATTATTCGGTTGAATGACGAGTTATAAATTTTTGAATTACTGCCAATTTGCCATTATAGGTTTTATTACTCTCCCCTAAAATATTAATCGTGTTGCAAACTTAGAATTTATTGCAAAATATTCGCCCATCGGTTAATCATAAATCTATATGTCTCATAATTGTCTAGAAAATATTTACAATTACTTAAAAATCTCAGATAAAATTGCTACAGCAGGACAGCCATCTCTAGAAGATTTTCCCCATATAAAACAAGCAGGATATCAAGTTGTTGTAAACCTTGCATTGAAAGATTCCTCTACCGCTTTAACTAACGAACAAGACATCGTGGAAGCTCAGGGGATGCAGTACGTTCATATACCTGTAATTTGGGAAAACCCGAAGCAGGAAAATTTCCAAGATTTTATTCAAATAATCAAAATAAACGCCGATCAAAAAGTCTTTGTTCATTGTGTCGCAAATAAACGTGTTTCCGCTTTCATATACCTTTATCGTCGTTGTATAGAAGGTATGGATGATCAAACAGCGAAACAGGATTTACACAAAATCTGGATTCCTAATCAAGTTTGGCAACAATTTATTCAAGAAGTAGTAAATAGGGGACAGTTGACAGTTGACAGTTGACAGTGGACAGTGGACAGTGGATTTTTGGGAAATAAATAAGAACTATCGACTGTCAATTAATTAATAATTAATTAATTAATTAAATAAATAAATAAATAAATAATAATTAATAAATAATTAAAAATTATTTTATTGTTACAAGCTAGTACCATTACGTGATAACGTTTATTACTCGTTGCAATTTGAGGCTTTTTGCTCTATGCAGCGACGGATACTTACTACAACATTATTAACCATGTCGTAATTATGTCTTCGTACTTGCACGAGTTAAAATATTAACTATGTCTTTTCAGCCTACAATTCAAAGTATATATACTGATGGCGCTTGTACCGGCAATCCAGGACCCGGTGGTTGGGGTGTTGTTGTTTACTTCGATGATGGTTCAGTCCACGAAATCGGTGATAGAGCTACAAAAACCACAAACAATAGAATGGAAATGCAAGCCGCGATCGCCGCTTTGGAATTTCTGGAGTCTTCCGGACAAAGCAAACCCATCACCCTTTATACTGACAGCGAGTATCTAATTAATTGCGTGACGAAGTGGGTAAAGGGATGGAAACGCAAAGGTTGGAAAAAAGCCGACGGAAAACCCGTACTCAACCAAGATTTATTAGAAACTCTTGATAATCTCAACAATCAACAAATTAAATGGCAACACGTTCGCGGTCACGCTGGTAATATCGGTAACGAACGTTGTGATACAATTGCCCGTAGTTTTGCTTCAGGGAAAATACCATCACTTAAGCGAATGGCGGACATAAATATTAGTGATGTATATTTAAAACAAAAAGCCCAAGTTGAGGTATCATCTACACTTAACTCACAAATCACGCCCACACTCATTAACAAAAAGATACATAATAGTACTCTTGAGTCGGAAACAAACAATACGAATACTATGGAATCATCTAGCGCTTCTGCTACCTTGCCAAACGAAGAATTACCACGGGAAACAAGAGTTTCCCAACTCCGCAGTTTAGTCGAAACTCTTCGCATTGCTGACGAAATAGCCGAAAAAGGTTACTTAATCACAAGTTCTGAACTCGCGGACTTAATGAATGTCCACGCTAGCGCTGTTACTAGTCGTGGAGATCAGTGGCGTTGGAGAAACTGGATAGTTTCGCGGGTACGTCGCGAAGGCAATCAAATTCTTTGGGAACTCGAACGCGCCGATCAATTAGAAAACGAAGAAGGAGAGTAAATGAAGGTCAAAGGTTAAAGGTTAAAGGTCAAAGGTCAAAGGTCAAAGGTTAAAGGTTCAAGGTTAAAGGTCAAAGATTAAAGGTTAAAGGTATTAACTAACTTTCTCCTTGTCCCTTCCTCAACCATACTCCCGTCCTCGCCACTGTCGCGGGGTGCTGAAGGCTGACAGAAAAATCCGTAAAACTGCTAAGGGGTCTGCTATTGGTGAAAGCCAAAATAACCAGCCCCCTTTGGTTTGACTAAAATCGTAGGAGGGTGCGATCGCAAACAGCATCAAGAAGCGGATTACTAGTAAAAATAGGTTCAACCATAGCAGAAGGAGAGGGGGGGAAATGGAGGGAGAAGGAGAAAGAAATAATAGTAAAGGCACAATTATTAAAGGTAAGCCTTGTACTGCGGCAAGTAACCATAAATCTCCCCAAATTTGAGCGCGTGAGGATGCATCTTTGAGGTCAAGGCTTCTTCCCCATTCTTTCCAGGTTTCCGCTGCTCCTTCATACATCCGTACTTTCAGCACTTTCGCTCCATCTAAGAAGCCGACTTTAAACCCTGAAGCTGCAATCTGTCTTGCTAAAGTCACATCATCGCAAAATGAACTTTTAGCACTGGTATAACCGTTCACTTTTTCTAAAACTGCACGGCGACAGAGAAAACATTGCCCATTAGCCATTACCCGCTCGGATGCTTGCGTATTTACACCAGCAGGATTAAATCTGTAAAGTAGCGTAATTAACAACGCTGGTTGGAGTAAAGATTCACCGGGATATTTGAGAATGAATCTGGGAGATAGGGAAATTAAATCGTAATCTCCCGCACAAGCAGCTTTAACTAAACCAGCTACTAAGCCGGGATGAGGTTGAGTATCGGCATCCATTCCCAGAAACCATTCACTAGTCGCAGAAGTATCTAAAAAGCCATTGTGTAAAGCCCAAGGACGACCTACCCAGTCTGATGGTAGCGCGTCGTCAGTGATCAAACGAAACCGGGGGTCTTTCTCAATAGTTGCTTTTACCAAGTCGCGGGTACCATCTTGAGAATTGCTATCTACAACGATGATTTCCCTGACTTCATAACTTTGTCTGCTTAAACCAGTTAGTAAAGGAGTAATACGTTCTACTTCGTTAAGAGTCGGAACGACTACGCTAACAGTCCCCAAAAGCTCCGGAGTGGGACTTTGGGGTTGAATCGGAGATTGACGAAAAGGTCCTTTGAGTAGACGCGACAGCAAAATAAAAACTGCTGGTACCTGAATCAGTAAAATTAAAAGCGAGATGCCGCTTAGAAGCTCCTGCATTATTGACCACTGTATTTTATCGTTACTTCACAGCAACTTTGAGTGAAGCTACCGCAACCTCTGAAGCTGTATTTTCCACTCCATCAATATAAGATGTTGGTGCGCTAGAACTTCTCAACCATAAAGTTACGGCAGGAACAACACCCAAAATTAAACCCAAAGAAACTGGGACTATGAAACCATCTCCCAAACTTAATCCCGCTGCAAAAGTAAAATTACTTAGGTAAACAATCAGAGGTAAAACTAATTGCGACCGCCATAATTTAATTGGGGTATTTCCCCATATCAAAGCCGCGACACTCATAAACAATGCACTAGTACCGAACCAACCAAGATAATTTTGGTAAGGTGTTCCAAAGAAAGCTCCCGGAGTTTCCCAATACCAAAAAGGAAAAGCAGTTTGACTCATCGCTGGTTCAAGAGCAAAATCCCAACTGGTGAACAGTAAAGCACCAATGGCGATCGCTCCAATATGACGTATCAAACTTGGTTTTTCTGTCACCTTCAAACCGCTGCGAGCAATTAAGTAAGCTGACAAACCCACATAAAACCAAGATAAAGGTATCGTAAACGGAACCAAACCCCCAATTTTATAACCCAAACCGCTTAGATAACTATAATCGCCGAAAGGAAAACCAGTACTAGTTCCTAGTAATTCGCTGCCAACTGATATGAAAACAGAAGGCACTAGAAAACCCAGCCAACTACGCCATCCTAATACCCGACACGCATAAATTGAAACGGCGAAGATTCCAAAAATAATATCTACCACACCACCATTAGCCATACTCAACTGCATGGCTGTTTCTCCTACATTTCCAAAACTCAAAATCATTTTGGCGTTAGGTATGACCAACATAATACCTATCAGTCCAAAAACCTTCGCCAAAACATGACTTATAAGGCAGACCCGCTCCGCAATCACAGATTCTCTCATGATAATCCCTTAACAATATATGATAAGCCGCAACCTAGCTGATATCAGTTTACAAATGTTTAAGAACATATTTAAGCATTTAATCAATTTGTTATAAAGTCCTGCTTAGTTCCTTTAATTAAATATCATAAGGTTCCCGTTCTCGCTTCAATAAACATAGAGTTATAGTTTACGGCATCACAGCCAAAATCTGAAGTAAAATAAATTGTCCTGCATGGAAACGATGGTATGAATAGTTACATACTACCTGAGTGAGATACTTGATTTATATTGCAATATATCAGATATAAATTTACCATTTCTCTCCATGGACAAATATATAGATATTTTGTAGATAGTTAAAAATTCAATTGGTAATTCACCTGACATAGTTATGATGTCTATTATTAAAAGACTTCCTTGGCTTTCTCTCGGACTTGTACTACTGACTTACAGTGTATTTGGGTGGATATTATCTCAAAAAAACCTGCCAATATTTCTATGGGTATTAATTATAATTGGTGGGTTATTTTTAATTGCAGCCTTAACTACTCCTTGGTCAAAAACTACCAAATATTTTCATTTTTTATTTAACACAAAGCTGAAAAATTTTGGGTTAGCTGTTTTAGGTGCTTTTCTATTCTTTCTTATTTTTGCCCGCTTCCGAATTTTTCTGAATATCTTGCTAATGTTTAGCGCAACCCTTTTAGTCAGATTAGATTTACAAATAGCCAGATTTAAACAAATACAAGCCTTCTGCTTTACTTCCGTTTTTTCAATAACAGGTTTGATATTAGGATTTTTATTGCATCAATTAAGTTTATTAATTGGTAATTGGTAATTGGTAATTGGTAATTGGTAATGGGGAATTGGTAATTGATAACTAGTAATTAAATCCGTGAAATCCGTGAAATCTCTTTTAATCCATGGTCGAATTAGAGTTTTTAAATCCAGTTAAATACAAAAAATAAATACAAAAAATAAGACGAGCAAAACACCCGTCCTAAGAATATATTTAATTAAATCCAAATCGGACTTAAGAAGCAACAGTTGCCGTCTCAGGCTGAGCCGCACTTGCATAAACGCTAACTTTCTGACGGGTTTTACCTTTTCTTTCAAAAGCGACAACACCGTCAATCAAAGCAAACAAAGTATCATCTTTACCGATACCGACATTGTTACCGGGGTGATATTTTGTACCGCGTTGACGCACCAAAATATTTCCAGCGCGAACGGTTTCACTACCGAAACGTTTTACACCAAGACGCTGAGCATTAGAGTCGCGTCCGTTACGAGTACTACCTGTTCCCTTCTTATGAGCCATAATTTTCTCCTTTTGATATTTAATGTAAAGTTAGGAGTGAGGAGTTAGGAGTTAGGAGTTAAGAGTTAAGAGTAAGAATTTATTACTTACCATCTCCTTGTCTCCCCCGAACCTCATCCCCTTGTCTGCTGATACCCTATGTCCTATTCTTCTGCAACAACTTCCGCAGTTACGGCTTGCACGGGTAATTCTTCAGCAACAGTTTCAGCAATGGCGATCGCCGTACCATTCATACTAATGGAATCAATCATCAAACGAGTGATTTCTTGACGATGACCTCGTTTTTTGCGGGTTTTCTTTTTCGGCTTCATCTTGTATACCAAGACTTTGCGACCTCGATAGTGCCGCATCACCGTTCCTTCTACTGTTGCTCCCGACACCAGAGGTTGTCCTACAGTAATTTCACCGTCGTGATGCACGAAGAAAACTGTATCTATAGTAACTTTATCGTCCGGTTCGTTGTGCAGTAATTCAATATCGTAAAAAACGACCTGGCTCAACTTTTAATTGTTTTCCGCCAGTTTCAATAATTGCGTAACTCATTTATTTATCCTTAAGGTTGCCGTACAGGTAGCTGGCTCTAAATTCTTCAAAACGCATTGGTATCGCGTCTTTGCGAATTTGTATAACCAGCTTTTACAATGTGCCTACCTGATCCGAGCAGGAATTAGATAGCCGACAGACAATCATACTATTATCACGGCGCATTTTGCAAATTTTAGGTTGCCTAATCTTGATGGGGAAGGTGGATGTTAAACTCACAAAGGTGGATTTTGACAGTGTAGATGCGGTTGAAACCGCCGGATAAATTTCTTACTTTTACTTTTACGTTTACAACTTTTACTTATATAACAGAGAGATTATTGATATTGATAAAATCTATTTTTTGCAATCGAATATGAAAAGAATAGAAGTAGAAGCGAGAACCATATTTGTAGGCTTAGCGGGAAGTCACGGTTACGGATTAAATCGTCCCGATTCCGATTACGATTGGAGGGGTGTATTTATTGCTCCTAAACAATATTATTTGGGATTTGATAAAGGTATCGAGCAAAAAGATAACGGTTGGAAGGAACCGGGAATACATTCTTTTTTAGATAATAGCCAAGATACTGTTATTTATGAGCTGAGAAAAGTTATCCAGTTATTAGCAGGAGCAAACCCCAATGTTTTAGAATTATTGTGGTTAAGTGAATATCCAGTTTTAACACCAGTTGGACAGCATTTAATTAATCATAGAAAGCTATTTTTGAGTAAAAAAGTTAAGCATACTTATTCTGGTTATGCTTTTGCTCAAATCAAAAAAATAGAAACCCATCGTAGATGGTTATTAAATCCACCCCAATCTAAACCATTACCATCAGATTTTGATATAGAAAATGAAACACCTTTAGCAAAAGAAGAATTAAACGCTTTTCTAGAATATCTCTATCTCTTAATTAGGGGTAAAATTGAATTTTTAGAAGAAGCAGAACAGCTTTACAAATTATTAACGGCGGATATCGACTTCAAAGGAATGTTAAAACAACATCCTTTACCAGATGAAACTTTAGAAAAAACTCAGCTATTTACTAATAGTCGTAAAGACTTTATTCGGTTACTACAAAAAAGTCAGAAATATCAAGTAGCCTTGAGAGAATGGCAAGCTTATCAATCATGGAAAGAAAATAGAAATCCTCAAAGAGCAGAAACAGAAAAATTATCTGGTTATGA
The DNA here is from genome assembly GCA_012033205.1 of Richelia sp. SL_2_1. GTDB lineage: Bacteria > Cyanobacteriota > Cyanobacteriia > Cyanobacteriales > Nostocaceae > Rivularia. The sequence continues at coordinate 48,068 of JAAUSO010000032.1, forward strand.
CCTCAAACACGGGATGCACTGTATTCGATTATTACGTAGTGGCTTAGAAATATTACGTACTCAAGAAGTCATTGTAGACAGAAGAAAAATCGGTGATGCAGCAGATTTAAAAGCAATCCTTAATGGTGAATATTCTTATGAAAAATTAATGCAAATGGCAGAAGATTTAGTAGTTGAAATGGAGAGAATTTATCAAGAATCAGCTTTACCCGACAAACCAGATTTAGAACATATTAATGATTTATGTATAGAATTAGTAGAAATGCAAGGATTTTAATCAATTAGCAGTTAATCCAGATGCAGGTATATCAATTCAAATCTTAAATAATGAATAAATAAAATAAAAATAAGTCTCTCTCATCAAAAATTGAAATTGACTTTTAAAACTACGGTAGCGGGTAGTTGGTGTAGGGGCAGGATATACATCCATTCCTAAATCTTGCGCCATTAATACAGCCCGTTTGAGATGTAAAGGGTCGCTAACAATTAGAAATTTACCTTTACTTAATTTATTCTCAACAGCAACTTTCCGCGCATTGATTAAATTTTTTCGCGTAGTTTTAGATTCAGTTTCGACAAATATATCTGTTTCTTTTACGGCTTGTTTCACAGCATAACGTTTACCAACCATAGCTTCAGAGAGTTCGTTACTTTCACCAACACCACCTGTAAAAATAATCTTGCGAACATCTCCGTTTTTATAAAGATTAACTGCATGATTAATTCGTTCTCGGAAAACAGGAGATGGTTCCTCACCCCAAGCAGCGGCTCCTAAAACAATTGCAGCTTCAGCTTTGATATTATTACTTTCATTACCGTAGATATAAATACTAAAGGCTGTAGAGGTAATACCTAATAACAGCGCAGATACTACAGCTATTACAATAAAATTAAGCCATAATTTTTGGAAATATTTATTCATAGTAATTGGATATTAAGCATAGGAAAAATTGATAAACTCGTCGGTATATTTTGATTTTCTGTCAATTATGATTAAAAGGGTATGAGAGATTGGACATTGGAAACTGATAATTTCAAACTTCTGATTCCCAAGCTCAGCATGAGAACTAGCGTTTGGACGCTCTGCCTCTGTTTGAAACTGGTGCAAGAGGTGAAGTAGATTAAATTTATAGCAGTTTTATAAATACATCACTCAAAATGCAAATTACTCAATGTTTGCACACAGCAATTATCATTACTGACTTAAATCGCGCCGAGCATTTCTATGGAGAAGTACTAAAATTACCTAAAATAGAGCGCTCGCGAAATTTCCCCGGTAGTTGGTATCAAGTCGGCAAATATCAATTACACCTGATAGTAGCATCTTCACTTCCCAAGCATCCCCAAAATGAAAAATGGGGACGCAACCCCCACATTGCTTTTTCAGTTTCCGACTTAGATGCCGCTAAAGAGCGGTTATTAAATTATAACTGTCCGATTCAACCAAGTGCTTCTGGTCGTCAAGCTTTATTTACCCAAGACCCAGATGGGAATATTATTGAGTTATCAGTGGTACAGTTAACAGTTGACCTTTGACCTTTGACCTTTGACCTTTGACCTTTGACCTTTGACCTTTGACCTTTGACCTTTGACCTTTG
>JAAUSO010000178.1 GCA_012033205.1 Richelia sp. SL_2_1
GAGAAATACTCCGTAACAACCCAAAATTGTTGTAGAAACCCGACTTCTTACCCAACCGCAAAATCCCATTCGTCGGGTTTCTTTGAGAAAATACTCGTAACAACCCAAAATTGTTGTAGAAACCCGACTTCTCATCTAACGACAAATACGCATAATTTCAGTTGACACGCGATCGCACATAAAGATATAACAGCGATTATTATAAATATCGCTGAAAATGCCAAATAGGAAAATCCAATTTAAACCAGGGAATTACTATCATATATACAATCGAGGAAATAATTATCAAGACATATTTTTGGAACAGAAAAACTATTCATTTTTTATATCTTTACTGCAACAACATTTAGTGAAAAATAATATTGATATAATTGCCTATTGTTTGATGCCAAATCATTATCATATTTTGGTACATCTAAATCAAGAAAGTCTTTCCAAAGCAATGCACAGCTTCTGTGTAGCCTATACAAAAGCTATAAATAAGCACTTTCAGCGAGTAGGTTCATTATTTCAGGGACGCTTTCAAGCAACACATCTAGATACAGACGATTACTTATTACACCTATCTCGTTACATTCATTTAAACCCAATTCAAGCCAATTTAGTTAAATATCCTCATGAGTGGAGATTTTCAAGTTATTCAGAATATATTAATTTAGAAAATTACAATATTAGCAAACCAGATAAAATCTTAGAATATTTTTCTTCGTCATACACATATCAACAATTCGTTGAATCTTTTCAAGATAAAGATACACAAATAATCAAACATCTAATTATCGAATAAATCCGCAAAATCTCAGAAGTCGGGTTTCTCTGAATAAACCCGACTTCTTCCACAACCTCAAAATCCCCATTCGTCGGGTTCTCTTCAAACATACCCGTAACAACTCAAAATCATTGTAGAAACCCGACTTCTTACACAACCCAAATCCCCATTCATCGGGTTTCTTCCCAAACATAAACCCGACTTTTTACCCAGCAGATATTTAGAATATTGCACTCCAATCCAGTAAATTTTATCGCTAACTTCTCTGCCAAATTTTAATAGTTTTATCTAAACTACCACTGACTAAAATATTGCCTTTTTCGGCAAAAGCTACCGCAGTGACGGTGTTATTATGTCCTGCAAAAGTGTTTAGTAACTCTCCGGTTTCTAAATGCCATAATTTAATCGTGTTATCAGCACTTCCACTAGCAATAATTTGCTCATCTTGACTGATTGCAACTGTATATACTCCATCTTCATGTCCTTCAAGAATACGAAGTAATTGTCCTGTTTTCAAATCCCAAACTTTAATTGTTTTATCTGTACTCGCACTCACCATAATTTTTCCATCTTTACTCACTGCTAAGGAACGAACTATGTGAGAATGAGCTGTAAGAGAATGCTCTAATTTTACCTTTACGTCAGATATTTGTTGATCAGGAGATATTTGCCAAACTTTTATTTTCCGATAGCTACCTGTAACTAAAGTCTTGCCGTCTTGACTGAAAATTAAAGAATGAGCCGCAGTATCATCTAAAGAAAGCGTCATCTCAACTTGACGATCGCTCATATCCCAAAACTGAATTTTGCGATCGTCACCACCAGTAGCTAATATTCTACCATCAGCACTAAAAGCAACACAGCGCACCATGCCATTATGTTTATCCATGATATCAATCAAGTCTTTAGCACCTAAATGCCAGATTTTGATAGTACAATCAGCCCCGCCACTTGCTAAAATTTGTCCATGAGGACTAAAGGCTAAATAATTGATTTCATCTGCAATCCCGGTACGAACCCAAGGATATTCCGATAAAGTCGCAATTAAATCACCCTTTGTTAAATCCCAAATTTTTATTTCTCCTCGACTTCCACTAGCTATTAATGATTGGGAATAATGTTGATTTTTCGGTGTTAAAGCAATACAATTAATTCCTTTAATATGTCCAGTTAAGGTCTGGGAACATTGCCATTTACCTATAATAGTTTGCAGAGGATGATTTGATGATAAAGTTGCAATTGTTTTGGCTTCTTGAATATCATCAACTTTTTTAGGCAGATTTTTCTGGTTTTTAAGTAAATTTAAGTACCAAGATAATCCTCCTGTATACAGTAATTTACTTGGGTTAACATGAGTTTGCAAACCGTTAAATTCAATTTGATTAGTTGGTAAAAATCCAGCAATTAGAGATTCTTTTTCATATCCTCTTTGTCCGCAACCAGGGAAAAATAAACAGACAAAAAATAAAATTTGGTAATTATTTAAATCTTCTTGAGTGATTGTCCAACGTACTTTATCTTTTTTGAGACTATTAAAGCTTTCGGAATCAGAAACACAAGCTCTAATTTTGATTTCGGGGTTATTTGTAACTAAAAAAGAATATTTACTTTCACCTCGAAGATTTCCTTCATCATCTAAAGGAATATTTGTTAAAATATCTAGAGGCATCTTTTTCACCAGTTTACCAAAACAAGCTTTCATCACCTCTTCAACAATCAATTCTCGCAACAAATAAGTTTCGGCTTGGTGTTGAAAAAAAGTAGCAAAAGGTATTGTCCAATCAGGGTCTTCGGGATATTCTAATGGAATTGGTGGCGGATTTCGAGCCAGAATTTCTGCTTGTTGACGAGCATTTTCCATGAGTAAAGTCAATCTTTCACCCCAAAATGCCATATATTCTCTATGACAACCTTTAAAACTAGTTTCAAGCAAACTAATCTCATAAGTTTTTGTTTTTTTGATTCGCTCAATAAAGTCGGCTTGTTGAGCTTTTAGTAAGTTAATAGAGTTTTCATCCATACTTTAATGCACAACCTTGAATAATTAACTTAATTTAATTGTTGACAATTGTTTCTTGTTGATCAAGTAAAGTCGATTAATATCCATAAAAAAACCATAAATCAAGATAATTTTCTTTTTTTTAATACAGCTAATCTGGTTAAATCAGTATTTTAAATGTTATCAATAATTCCTTAATGGTACAAGCCCCAAGATTGATTTGTGGGGTTAATCCAAAATCTGGGTTTAAAAGTTTGCGGGGCTAGGAGGAACCTTCCTATCTAACTTTTAGCAAAATTTAAAAGTTGTAGTAAGCGGAGCTAATTGCTAGAGACAGCTACTAAAAATAAATTTTGAATCAATTTAATTCAAATTGATCAATATTACTTGTTTGTAGTGGAAGTAAATTATAGCGAAATTATGGAGATTGTGTAGGTTTTAATTGATTTCTAGCTTTTCTCGGTATCCTCTGTAGTCAAGATTGTTTCTAAAAAAGCGATTCTCTCTTCTAATTGCTTAACTTGGGAATTATTATTTCCTCCAAACCATACTGCAAAAGTGGCAACTGCTGCCCCGATAATCGTCGCTAGAGGTAAAATTGCACCAGTTTTTGTCACCATTACAAGCGGAATGCAAATTGCCAGCATTCCTCCACTAACTCCCCAAATTACAGATGTCGCAGCAACTCTTCCAATTTTTTGCATTTTTTCCGAGTCTTCTTGTAATTTATCCATAAGTTTTGAGCAAAGTATAGCAATGGGATATTGGTTAGGATGTGATATTTTGCTTTTAAGGGAAGAGGGAATAGGGAAGAGGAAAAAGTCCTAACAATTGTGGCTACAGCCATAACAACAAAAATATAGAGACATGAAGTCTCACGTCTCTACAAAATGTCTTATATTCTATTTTAGATAACTGCGTGACGCTATAAATCTCATAGAACCGTTCAAATTTTCTCATAGCGTCACACCCTACAGGAAAAATCTCCTCAATCAAATCAACTTGCTTTTTCAGTTTGATAGATTTGTTGTTCTCGATTAATAAAAATATCAGCTAATGCCTGATAAGCTTGAGTCCAAGCTTTCATAACTTCTTCGCTTGCTGCATCTCCCAATACATCTTGAATTGCTTGTAATAAACATTCCCCGACAATGGGATACTGTTCTGGTAAAACATGAGTTGCAACGTGACGATGAGCAATTTTATCTACCATTGCTTTTAATGCTTCTAAATCGTCGATATGAGTAGCATAACTATAAACTGCTGTAGCAAGTTTAGCTGGTTGAGTACCATTTGTTTGTGCTGACATATCAAATTGTGCTTTCACTTCTGGATGAGTATTAAACATAATTTCGTACATCCGAGTAGTAATTTTTTGTCCATGTTGTTTAATTACGGGAGCGGTAGATTTGACAATATCAATAGTTTGTTGACTGATTTTCTTCTTTGGCAGATGTTCGGATAAAGTCAACACAAATGCGAGATTTTCTTTTGCTTGCAAAGCGTGGGGTGCATTTGCTGACATAAACACAAATACCCCTGGTGTTAAAGCAATATCTTTACCTTCTAAATTCAGGTTTCCTGTTCCTTCTACTACTGTGATTACAGCGTTACGAGTGGAGGTATGTTCGTCAATTTCTGTACCTGCTGCCAAACAAAATAAGCTGTATTGACTGTTATTATCTTTGAATAAAACTTTACTGAGAATGCCACTTGTCGGATATTCAATTAAATCCGGTAAAGTAGTATTAAAAGAATTGTTGGGTTTTGCAATATTCATCATTTGATCAACTCCTAATTATTTAACTAAATCACTAATAACCAATCACTAGAAAATCTTTGCCCAAAAAACTATGTAACCGATATAATGACGCTGCTGTTGAAAATTACGGCGCATTTGTAAGACTCTTTGACGCAAATTAGAATTAGTTAAAACATTCCAGACAATTTTGATTGTTCGGAATAAACCTTCATCCCGCAGCATCTGATTAAAGTTAAGCAATCCCATTGTTCCTGTTTGCTGCTGTTGTAAACTTAAACCAGCTTTTTCACAGATTGTTTGCCATTCTTCTATCGTTAGAGGATTTGCATTCACCCGAATAGTTTGAGATAGGCTTTGACGCACTTCTGATTCATGACTACGAACTAACATTTCATGGGAAAGAAACTTACCTTCTGGTTTTAAACAGTCTTTAATTGCTGATAATATCTTGGCTTTTCCTGTATTTGATTGCATGGTTAATATGGCTTCAGCTAAGACATAATCGAACTTTTCTGTAATCTGATCTAACTTAAAAATATCCCCTTCAATAATAGTTACTCTATCTGATAATCCCGCAGCTTTGATGTTTTCTCTCGCTTTCGCTACGCTATCTGGATTATTCTCAATTCCCACAACTCGAACGTTAAATCTTTTCGCTATTTCAATTGCACTTTCACCAAAGCTAGTTGCTAATTCTAATACTGTTTCTTCTGGTTGAAAATCAGCCCAATTAAATAGTTGCTCTGTAGCTGTTTTTCCTCCTGGGCGTAATATCCTTTTTCCTGCTGCTGCTAAAACTTGATGACCTGGTGCTGTGGCATAATTAAAAGTAGCTCTCATCAGTCATATCCAAACTCGATACTTTTACTTTCACATTAAGTTTTAGTTCCGTCTTTGAGGTAGCTCATATTTAAGTGTAAAGTTTTGTTTAATTAGGATAAAATAATCTTATTTTTGCCTATCTGCTTAAATAACTAACTTATACTTCAGATTTCAAAATTTTATACTAAATTTCAGGAAACAAATTGTGTTGGTTATACGCTCAGGTTAAACTACAAAGAGAACTAGTAAATAATTTTTAATCAGCAAATTTCATGTCAGCAAAATTATCGAAACCTTATCAACCATTATTACTACGCATTCTTCACGGTTTAACTGGCTTATTCGCAATTTTAGCTATAATTACGGCTTTTTGGACTTACGATACTTATGATGGACGTTGGGGACAAATTCCACTACCAAAATGGACAGAAATTGAAGGGATTCATGGTACCTTTGGACTGTGGACTTTACTTATTTTTCCTCTATTTGCTATCTATGCTTTTCATCGTGGTCAAAATCGATTAATTCAGTCAGATTCTTTGAATAAACTAACTCGATTTGGACAACCAATTTGGTGGTACACTCTGCACCGTTTAGTGAATACTTTGAGTATTTTATCATTAACTTTTGCGGTTTATTCTGGCAAAATGATGGACGAAAAGTGGCTACCTCAAGGAGAACTTAATCATACCTGGTACTATGCTCATCTGATTTCTTGGCTTGTCTTAGTAAGTTGTATCGCGCTTCATTTATTAATGAGTATTAAGGTTGGAAGTATACCTTTAATTTTATCAATGCTTAATTGGCAATTTCGCAGTAAGGATAGTCCTGTTTTGTGGGGCAAAAATTGTGATAGTTGGCGTTCTAATTTTAATATCATAATGATTAAGCAATGGCTATCATCTCTCTCTTTGCTTAAAGTTATAGAAATTTTTGTATTAATTAATATTGTTTTAGCTTGGGTAATATCCCTCGTCAAAGAAGCTGGTTAATTAATTTAGCTTTTTTAAGCTCGAACGCTGATTTATTTTGGATTTAATCTTTTTAATCAATTGCTGAAATATTATTTTAAAATAATTAACAGAACATATTTTTCCAAAGAATGATTGTTAAAGGTTGCTCGTCAATTGCTCAATTAAAACAAATTTCTATCTTTCAAGATTTAGCAACAACACAACTAGAAAGTCTTATTCCCTATAGTTATGTTCGGGAATATCAACAAGATGAAATAATCATGCACGAAGGTGATGATCTTCCTCAACAACTTCATGCTTTAATCGCAGGAAAACTAGAAATTAAAAAAACTGCTATCAATGGAAAAGAAACAGTAGTACGTCTGATTCCAGCAGGAGAACTTTTTGCTGCACCAGCTATTTTTGGCAATGGAATTTCCCCTGCAACCGTAATCTGTCAATTAAAATCACAGGTATTAACTATTGAACGCGAAGTTTTATTAAAAGTAATCTCTGAATCGCCAGAAATTAGTTTAAAAATATTATTCGTATTTAATCAAAGACTGCAACAACTCCACAATACAGTACACGGATTGATTTCCGAACGAGCAATAGTGCGTTTAATCAGATTAATCCAATATTATCGCGATCGCGATGGCACTCATCCACAAATGCAAGGAGATTGCTTAAATGTTAAACTATCTTACTATCAAATTGCCCGCAGTATTGGTATTACCTATGAAGAATGCGTCCGTTTGTTCAAAAAACTCAAGGAAATAGTAATTTATCAAAGAGGTGGAAAAATTATAGTCAAAGATTGGGATAAATTAGAATTATTCAGTAAAGATACACAGTAATTATGGTTGTAAATATTAATAAATATTATTTAATAATTATTTAATATAAAAATGATAATTTCTATTCCCCATTCCCTATTCCCCATTCCCTATTCCCTATATGAATCAATATTTTGCAACAGTTGCTCGTGGATTAGAAGAACTTGCAACTCAAGAATTAGAACAACTGGGCGCGAGTTCGGTAGAACCTGGATTTTGCGGTGTGAGTTTTGAGGGCGATCGCACTTTGCTTTATCGAGTTAATCTATGGGCAAGACTACCATTCCGAATTTTAGTTAAGCTTATAGAATTCCCTTGTAAGACCCCAGATGACCTTTATAAGGGTATTCAAACTATCAATTGGCAAAATTATCTTACACCAGACCAGACTCTAGCAGTCAACGCTACAGGCAAAAACGACGAACTTAACCACACCCATTTTACAGCGCTTCAGGTCAAAAACGCGATCGTTGACCAGCAACAGGAAAAATTCGGCGAACGTTCTGATGTTGAACTTTTCTCCCCAGATTTACGGATTAATGTCCATATCCGTGGTTACTTTTGTACTCTGAGCCTTGATAGTTCTGGTAGTAGTTTACACCGTCGAGGTTATCGTCCTGCGGTGGGAACAGCACCTCTCAAGGAATCTCTAGCGGCTGCTTTAATTCAACTTTCGGGCTGGCAGCCAGAACAAATGTTTTATGATCCTTTGTGTGGTTCTGGTACTTTACCTATAGAAGCTTGTTTGAAAGCGCTGAATATTGCACCTGGTTTGTTTCGGGAATCCTTTGGATTTGAAACTTGGAGCGATTTTGATCTACCATTATTAGAAAAGTTGATTGCAGAAGCCCAAGCGAGTCAAATAGATACACTTCCGGCATCAATTTGGGGTAGCGATAATAATCCAGATGTCATCGAGCAAGCAAAATCAAATGCAGCAAATTGCGGTGTTGATAGTCATATTTGGCTGTCCCAGATGGAGCTTACTGATGTTGTTGCACCCGCAGACAGCGGGGTATTATTTTGCAATCCACCCTATGGAGAACGATTGGGAGGAGATAGCGATTTAGGGGCATTTTACAAACTTTTAGGCAGCGTACTCAAACAACGTTTTAAGGGTTGGACTGCATTTGTATTGAGTGGGAATAAGGAATTGTCTCAATCTATTGGATTGAAATCATCCGATCGAATTACGGTATATAACGGCACTTTGCCCTGTCAGTTGATGAAGTATGAGTTGTATTAGGAATCATATTTGTGAACTACCTACACTGACTTGGAGTACCAAGTACAGTGTCGGCTTCCAACTTCACAGTTGATATTGCCGCATCTTGGATTTGCGTCCGCGAATTGGTCTTACATCCTCTCCGTTGGCGATTTCTTCCTCCCCCGTCCTCCTAGGAGGACAGCATTCTAATACCCTCTGCTCTAATGTTCATCGCTGCATTACCATCTCGATCGTGATGAGTACCGCAACTTGGGCAAGTCCACGTTCTTACATCAAGCGGCAACTCGGTTATTTGGTAATGACAATTAGAGCAAAGCTTGGAACTAGGGAACCATCGATTTATTTCTACCAATTCCCACCACTACGTTCTAGTTTGTAGTTCAGGAAGTTTACAAAGATTCCCCATCCTGTATCAGATATAGATGAAGCTAGTTTGTGGTTACGAACCATGCCCTTGACATTTAGGTTTTCGACTACAACAACATGATTATTATCAACTATCTTTCTAGACAGTTTATGTAGGTAGTCTTGGCGGACATTGCTAACCCGTTCGTATACCCTAGCGACAATCTTATTAGCCTTTCTACGACGATTGCTACCTTTGTGTTTCCGTGCGGCAATACGTTGTTTTACGGCAAGTTTTCTTTCATATTTCGACAGGTGTTTTGGATTGGGATATTTGGAAGTTTTTTCACCATCATAAGTAATAGCAAAATCCTTAATCCCTAGATCAATCCCAATCACTTTACCCGCACCATTAGATGCGGGATAATCGCCCTCATACTCCATCAAAACAGAGGCATAGTATTTACCCGATGGACATTTGCTAACAGTTACTGTTTTGATTGCCCCGTCAAGAGGTCGGTGTATTTTAGCTTTTACAGTTCCCAATTTACCGGGGAATTTCAAAGCATCCTCAATCTGTTTTACCTTCTGGGGGTATTGGATTGATTGACGGTGATGTTTTGATTTGAATCTTGGATATTTTGCTCTACCCTCAAAAAAGTTTTGATACGCACGGCTAAGATTGAGACTTACAGATTGCAAAACCTGAGAATAACAATCTCCCAGCCATTCGGTATCTTTTTCTTTTTTGAGCTTTGGCAATAAAGAATTTAGCCCAGATTGAGACAAGCCTTTGCCAGTTGCTTTATAGGTTTCGATGCATTGATTCAACCCATAATTCCACCACCAACGAGAGCATCCAAAATGTTGGGCTAACACTTGAATTTGCTCGCCATGTGGGATACAGCCTGACTTTTACCGCTTGCCGTCTCATCTCAACTTTTCCAAATATCGACCTGTTACTATTATATACATATTATGGTAACAGAATCCGGAAATATTTGGCTACTCCTCATATCCCGCCACAGCCAACGGGGTACCGAATTCAGTGGGGGACAAGGGGGCGATTCAGTTAACGCAGAGGCACGCAAAGGTAAACGCAAAGAAACGCGGAGTTTTGGGGAATTATTTGTTGAGTAAAGCCGCAAAAGGACAGCGACTAACTTGTGAATTTACGGTTGTTGAGTTTAATTTTGGTTGCAAAAACTGCTTGATAAAACCCCAAAATTTTTGTTGTAAGGATAATGGTGTTTGTTTGACTCCGGCTGATTTTTTTCCACCAGATGTTAGCTGTTCTAAAAATTTTGTATTGTCATAATAGTGTTCTAGTGACAAAATCTTTAAATCATCGCTAACTTTAATAATACTCATCCCAATAATTTCAATTGTTTCTCCAGTAGGAATATAATCTTTATAAGCTCCTCGAAAATGTCCCCAATGTCTCCATTTCACAGCAATAGTTGGTGGTGTAGAATATACTTCTAAAACTTCCCATAAAAAGCCTTCGGGAAATGCTGAGTGAAAAAGAGTGGTAGAAGTTTCAAAATTTTCCTCTGAGGCTTTGTAATGTTGGGTATCACCAATCAATAATTTATAAGTACCAGATTCTAGTAAGTCTTCTAATTTGTAATTAGTTCCACCATTTGTACTCATGCGAAACTTATCTTGAACAACAGATATCCACTGCTGAGGATTTGTTTTAAAATTGGCTTCAACATCGAATGTTCGTACTAAGTTTTGTACGAGTGCTTCTAGAGAATTAGTTGGGTGATTTTGCGTACTTTCTTTTGTTAGTTTCTGATTAGAATGAGTGTAATCTGGTTGCTTCCCATAACGCCATTCTACATTTTGATCTGATTTTAATACTGTGTCTCGATTTTGTACCCAGAGTGGTAGTTTTTCGATATCAATAGGAGTCATGTATACCTCTTAATTGTGATAACAAATACAGATAAATTAGAGGATGTTTCAAAAGTCAAATTATATACTTTGCCTGGCGACTGTAAGTCGCGGCTACACCAGCAAAACCCGCCTGCGCGGGTTGTAAATTGCTTAGTCCACGCAGGTGGACTTTGCCTGTTTAGTAGCGGTTTAAACCGCCGGATACTTTTAAAACATCCTCTTACGGGTTGCAAAAACAACTAAATTTTTTCGCAGTAGTTTATACAGTTTATTGATACTGTTATCGTCGATAATCATTGAGGAATGATTTAATTACTAACTGCTAACTGTTGGTTTATTTGCAATTCCATCTATCAGCATCATTACACTTCTAGATTCTCAACACCAGGGAAGTTCGGGAAGTTAATAAATATCATTGATATTTTAATAATTAAATTTTCTAACATCTTTAGTTTTTCATAATTTGGTTGCATATCATAAGTTATAAAAAGCTTGAATCAAAATATAAATAAAATATAAAACTTCCATATTGAAGATAATTATGGCTGGACAAAAAAGAGGTAAACGAGGGGTAGTTCTAACAAGTGAAGGATGGGAAAAACTACTTCACGCTATACAAGAATGGGAAAATCAAGAAAATTCTGATAAACCTTATACTATTGAAGTTTTAAGCGAAATAACTCAACTAGATCCTGCTACTATTTCTAAGGTTTTACATCGAGAAGTTGGTGTGGATAAACGTACCTTAGAGCGTTTATTTCGTGCTTTTACTTTGGAGTTGGATAAAAGCGATTATACAAAATTAGTTGTAACAAATGAGGCTGTAGCAACTCAAAATAAACAAAATAAGTATTTTTGCAGTGACGCACCAGATGTTTCATTTTTTTACGGACGTACTCAAGAACTAAATATACTACAAAAGTGGATTATAAATGATTGCTGTCGCTTAATTACATTAATCGGCATTGGTGGTATTGGGAAAACCACTTTATCAGCTAAAGTTATTCAAAATCTCAGTCAAAATTTTGATTATACAATTTGGTTCTCTTTACGTAATGCTCCACCACCGTTAGAAACCATCATAAATTTATTACAAATTTTATCTAACGGAGAGGAAACAGATTTAGCAAAAAATATTACTTTTATAATTAATCAATTACTTGGATATCTAAAAAATCAACATTGCTTATTAGTTTTTGATAATGTTGATGCTGTTTTCTCCGAGGGTAATTATGCAGGAAATTATCTGGAAGGATATCAGGGTTATGGCGAACTTTTTCAAAAGTTGGGGGAAACATCCCATCAAAGTTGCTTGTTGATTACTTCTCGCGAAAAACCAAAAGAAATTGCTGCTATTGAAGGTAAGGAATTACCTGTTCGTTCGTTGCAAATTCGTGGTTTGGGTGTTGGTGAAATAAAAGAAATTTTTCAAACTAAGGGTATTACTAATGCTATTGATTCACATTGGCAAAATTTAGCTATTAACTATGGTGGAAATCCTTTATATCTTAAACTTATCGCTACATCAGTCTTAGATTTATTTGATGGAAATATTTCTGATTTTATAGCTCAAAGTAGTACGGTATTTGGTGATATTCGTAATATTCTTGCACAGCAATTTAATCGTTTATCGGAATTAGAGAAAACTTTATTATATTGGTTAGCTATTAATCAAGTCGCTGTTAATTTTAAAGAGTTACAAGCAGATTTAATTCCATCTAAGATTGATTTTAATAAAACTCAAGCTTTTAGTTTGTTGGAAATATTAGAGTCATTAAATCGTCGTTGTTTGATAGAGAAAAATAACTCTCAATTTTCACTTCAACCCGTAATTATGGAATATGTGACTACGAATTTCATTGATAAAATATTCCAAGAAATTGTTTCTGGAGAAATTTCATTATTTCAAAATCATGTTTTATTAAAAGCTACCGCATCTGATTACATTCAAGAAATACAAAAACGTTTGATTGTTAGACCAATTCTTCGACGTTTAGAAACCATTTTAGGAAGTAAACATCAAATTGAAACTCATTTGATGAATCTGGTAGATAATTTTAGAGGAAAGTCATCTTATTTGACTGGATATGTTGGAGGAAATATCATAAATTTACTATCTAATGTTTCTACAAAAATCACTGATAAAGACTTATCTAATTTAAATATTTGGCAAGCTAATTTACAAGCAACAACCTTAAATAATGTTGATTTTACTAATAGTAACTTTGCCAAAACAACTTTTACGAATAGCTTTGGGATTATTTTTAGTCTTGCTTTTAGTAGCAATGAAGAGTTTTTAGTTACCGGAAGTATCGATGGTGAAGTTTGTTTGTGGAAATGGCAAGAAAATCAACAAATTTTTCAACATCAAACACATAAAACTATAGTTGAATCTGTTGCTTTTAGTCTTGATTCTACAAAAATAGCTAGTTCGAGTCGTGATAGAACCGTAAAAATTTGGGATGTTTGCGACGGACAATGTATTTTAACTTTAAATTCACCCAATCAATATACAGTTAAAAATTTGATTTTCAGTCTAGATGGAAGTAAATTATTTGGTTATTCTCACAAGCAAATATTGACTTGGGATTTGGATACGGGTAATTCTCGTATGTTGATTGAATCCCAAAGTCGTATTTGTTCTCTAAGTCTTTCATCTCAAGCTGATATTCTGGTGTTCGGTTGTGAAGATGGTGTGGTTTACATTTGGGATATAAATACAGAAGAACTTATAAAACGATTTTCAACTAATAGCGGTATTATTTTATCGGTCAGGGTTATCAATAGTAATAATATTTTAGCTTGCAGTATTAAAGAGAGAATTGTAAAGGTTTGGAATTTAAATTATTGTGAATGTATAGAAACTCTACAATCTCAAAGTTATAATATTTCCTTAATTGATATTAGTCAGAATGGACAATATTTAGCAACTGGTAGCGGTGAAAAAATTATTAAAGTATGGCATATTGATACAGGTTTATATTTACAAAGTTTATCAGGACATCTTTCAGAAATTAATGCTATCACTTTCGGAAGTATAAACAAAATACTAGCAACTGCTAGCGTTGATAGAACTATAAAAATATGGGATGTCACTACAGGAAAATGTGTGCGCCGTGACAGTCAACGCGGTATTCCCAACCAAAGTTGGGAGAGAATGAGAAGAACGTCTCTAGGTCAACCAACTTACCTGGAGTCGAAAGACAAAGGGGACAACAGCATGTTGGTAAAGC
>JAAUSO010000179.1 GCA_012033205.1 Richelia sp. SL_2_1
GGTGCATTATATAAGTTTTGGGACTACGCAATGATACTACGACTTCCAAATATAGACAACTCAACATTATTAAACCTATATTATAAAAAATGACGACCCAGTATTTAAAGCTATATGTGAAGATAATAATATAAACTATACCGCTATAAATATTGAAAATGTTTTTGATTTACTTATAAGAACTAATAAATATAAATTAGTATGCTGTCTAGGATCTCTTGAACATTCAGAACAACCATTAAGAAAATATATAGATAAGATTTATAGACACGTATCAATAGATGGTTACTTAGCTATTACAACAGATGAACAATCAATGACTAAATACAAATCAAGAGTTATAGATGTATCTGATTTACTTGATACATCATTAATATTGGAACAATTAGGCTTTGATTTTGTTTCAAGCCATAAAAGTCTATTAGCTAATTATGATGATAAAGCAAGAAATGTACCACATTCTCTTATTATGAAAAGAGTAGGCCAATGAGTTATAAGGAACATATAAAATACGAAACTCAATTAGATACATCAATTATTAATCAATCAGCAAAAGGTAAAAAATTCGTAAGAGATATTGCAGATGGTTTAGAAGATAAAGATATTTGGTTAATTAAATCATTTTCTATTAAGTTTTCATTAAGAGAGTTGATAGAATTTTTATATAAACACAGCTTAGATGTTTTTGATATAGAGTATGGTTCAATTACCAAGATTTATGTTTGTAAAGTAGATAATTATAGAATACAAAACAGCGTGGTATTTAGTATAAAATGACAAGTAAAATAACAATTTGTATACCAACGTTAAATAGATATGATTTATTATCTAAGTGTATTTTAAGTACATTAACAGGTACAGTAACTCCCAAGAAAATATCAATCATAGATAATGGTCACATAATGCCAGATGGAATACGCCAATATATAAAAGATGCGTGTGATGGTTATGATGTAGAATTAACCATATATACACCGATTCAAAATCTTGGAGTTGCTAAATCTTGGAACTGGTTTCTTGATGTTGAAAAGCATCCAATGATAATCTGCAACGACGATATTGAGTTTGGTAAATATGATATAGCCAAATTTGTGCAAGCATATTATAGTTCATCTGCTCAATTCTTTTTTACAGATAATATTGACCCTTTGAATATGTTTAGTTGTTTTATGCCAACTCAAGAAGTCGTAAGATTGGTTGGATTATTTGATGAAACGTTTTATCCGGCTTATTTTGAGGATAACGATTATGCCAGAAGAATGTATCTAAAAGGAATATTAAATCAACCTATTCTAACAGAAATTAATCATTTCGGTAGTGCTACAATAAAACAATATGATTACGAAGAAATGACCAAGCATCACGAATCGTTTAGAAATAATAAGCAATATTATATAAACAAATGGGGTGGAGAACCTCATAATGAAAGATTTACAACTCCATTTGGAGATATAGCGAATGATTGATTTACCAACAGCATCACAATTAGGAAAACCTAATTGGATTAATAATTTAGATATACAGGGATGGAATAGCGACTCAACAATATTTCCAGAAATGATTAAAGAAGTTGAGCCTAAATTAATTATAGAAGTGGGTACTTGGAAGGGCGCAAGCGCCATTCATATGGCATCCTTAGTAAAATTTTTAAATTTAGATACAAAGATTGTCTGTGTAGATACGTGGCTGGGCGCACTAGAAATGTGGACAGACAGAGAAGATAAAGATAGATATTTATCTTTAGGATTAAATTTAGGTTATCCAACAGTATATTATCAATTTCTATATAATGTGATAGAATCCGGGTTTGGGGATATTATATCACCATTTCACAGACATCACAAATTGCAGCTAGATATTTTAAAACAAAAAATATTAGACCTGATTTAGTATACATTGATGCAAGCCACGACTATGCAGATGTTCAGAGTGATATTTATGCTTACACGGAGATTTGTAATAGCGTATTTGGTGACGATTATAATACGTGGGAATCAGTCAGATATGCTGTAAATTCTGCGTATAATACAAATCTTAGACAATTAGGATGGAATTTAGAAGTTAGTGGTAATCATTGGATATTACGCAAATGAATATACTTTATCTAATATCATCGCACAAAAACTATTATATACCATACTCTAATTTATTTAGAAGTATGATTAAATATAATGTTAATATTAATAACATTATGGTAGTGTTTGGAGGTAATAAAGATAGTATGATAATGAATCCATCAAACGGCGTTATTAGAATAAATACAACGCATAATAGTTTTGATTATACAGCTATAATAGAGTTTTTAGAGCTAGAGTTTTTTTTTGAGTATAAAAACTACAGTCATATATTTACGTTACACGACACAATGGAATTTGGTAATAGCACAGATAAACTAATTAAGACAGCTAATCCTGATATGTGGTGTACTGCGGTTTGGGGGGGCCAGTGTAATTTAATGCTGCTCAAAACAGAATATATTATCCAAAGTAAAGATTTAATTTTATCCTGGAAAAACTGTACTAAAGGTGATGCGATTAAATATGAGGGCGAGTTATTTAGATTATGTCCAGAAAATAAGAGAACGGCATATCCAGGTACGTATGAGATTCTCGGTACACAGAAACCGTATAATGGTGTAGATAGACTCGTTGAATACTATACCGGAATTGATTTAAAGAAATATAAAGCAAATTATGGACAAACAGATTCATCAAGTTACGAGGTTAAACCGTGATTAAATTAGATATTGGTTCAGGTCAATCACACAATGACGATGGTTGGTTAGGAGTTGACCCATTTAGTCCAACCGCCGATGTTCGGGCATATATGTGGGATTTACCATACGACAATAATAGTGTAGATGAGATATTTACTTCTCACGCATTAGAACATATTGGTAAGTTTCAAATTATTCCAACACTTAATGAATGGTATAGAATTATTGTGCCGGGCGGTAAGATTACTATCAGAGTACCAGACTTAGAGTGGTGCGTTAGACATTGGTTAGAACATAAAGAATCAGTAGGATGGGATTTAGATGTAATATTTGGAAATCAAATGCACGATGGGGAATTTCATAAGACCGGGTTTACTGAACATACATTAATGATGTATGTTTCAAATGCAAAACTTAGAATAACAAAATTTGAAGTTTTAGATACACATAGCCAAAAAACATTATCATTAGAGTGTACAAAATAATGTATGATTATTTAATAGTTGGTGCTGGATTAACTGGTGCTGTATGTGCAAGGGAATTAACTAAACTTGGTAAAAAGGTTATAGTGATAGACAAAAGAAATCATATCGCCGGTAACTGCTATACTGAAAATTTGGGCGGTATTAATGTGCATAAATACGGGCCACATATATTTCACACAAACAATAAAAAAATATGGGACTACGTAAATCAATTTGACGATTTTAATGGATATATTCATAAAGTAAAAGTAAATTATAGAGGAGAAATATATACATTACCGATTAATTTATCTACATTCTCAGAGTTTTTTGGCGGTGATATTAATCCAGAAAATATGAGAGAAACTTTTGAATTATTTACTTCTTCTGCAAGAAATAAAGACTTAGCTGATAATTTAGAAAGTTATATACTAACTAAAATACCAAAATCTATGTATGATGCTTTAATAAAGGGGTATACTGAAAAGCAATGGGCAAAGCCAGCAAAAGAATTACCTTCATCAATTATTAGAAGAATACCTATAAGATATACCTTTGACGACAGATATTGGGATGATGATTATCAAGGCATACCAAAAAGAGGGTATACTTATATTGTAGATAGGATGTTAGATGGCGTAGAAGTAATTTTAAATCAAGACTTTATAAGTGATATATCATATTATTTAAACTTAGCATATAAAGTTATATATACCGGATGTATTGATGAATTTTTTAATTATGATTTGGGAAAACTTGAATATCGTTCTTTAAAATTTGTAGAAGAAAAATTAGACGTTGATAATTTTCAAGGTATAGCTCAAATGAATTTTACGGAAAAAGATATACCATATACCAGAATAATTGAGCATAAACATTTTACTCCAAATAATAAAACAGGATATACAATTATTACTTATGAATATCCAGATGATTTTGATAAAACTAATGAACCTTACTATCCGGTTAGAGACGATGCAAATACAAAACTATATAATGGGTACTCATCACTGGCTAAAAAGTATTTTCCAAATTTAATATTTTGTGGTAGATTAGGTTCGTATCAATATTATGATATGCACCAAGTAATAGGTCAGGCATTACAAATAGTTGAGCAGGAAAAGAATGAGAATAGTTAAAGGCATTTGTCCACACGTAGTAGAAGATGCAAATATCTCAGGCTGTGGATTTAACGAATTTAAAAAGATATATAACGACAGTTTTGTATTTATTGTACAAGATTGGCAATCTATGGTTATAGAAAAATTTGGTAGAAGTACATTAGTAGTTGATGAAGATTTAACTCTATGTAAAGAATGTTTATTAGAATTGGTAAGGGATATTGAATTATATGAAAAAACATTTAATAGTTCTAAGTGATTTACATATTAATAGTACAGTAGCTTTATCATTATCAGAAGTATCTTTAGATGATGGAGGTATATATCATTATAGTAAATCACAAAGATGGTTAGCGGCAAATCTATCTGACTTTAGAAAAGAAATTGAAAAGCTAGACGGAGAAAAGATATTAGTATTGAATGGAGATATTATTGATGTAAACAAACACAGTCAACATCAGTTAATAACTCCTAATATATCTATTGCTATTGACCACGCTTATACACTAATCAAACATTATCTATCTGATATAGTTGATAAATTATATATTGTTAGAGGTACAGAAGCACACGTTGGTAAAGTTGCTGAGTATGAAGATTTAGTCGCAAAGAAATTAGATTCAATGCCGGATGAATTTGGTAATAGTGTTCACTGGTCATTACTACTTGATGTAAATGGAGTAATATTTGATATTGCACATCACGGAGTAGTCGGACAAAAAGCTTGGACCAGAACACACCCATTAGATAGTTTAGCTGCTAATACAATTATAGAATCTACTAAGAATGGTTCTGTGTTACCTGGTGTTATTATTCGTTCACATCTACACACATATGCTGATACTTATGATAATTATCCAGTAAGAGTTATTCAAACACCGGCTTGGCAGTTGGCTACATCATTTAGTTATCGTATTGGCGCAGGATTAGCAGATATTGGTGGATTGATATTCTCTTGCGAAGATGGTAAATACGAATTAATTAAGAAGTTATATAAGCCAGAAGGAAAGAAACCTACGGTAGTATAATGGAAGACGAAACAATTAATATTACAATAGATGATATTCTTGAGGATTTAAAGTTAGCAACAGTTCAAGAAACCAAAGAAGGAATTACTGCCGCTGAGTTTGCTGAAATACTTGGAATAGGTGAAAAGAAAGCCTATAAGATGCTCAAGAAGTTATTACATTCTGGTAAATTAAAGTGTACAAGAGTTCAAATTAAAGATATAGCCGGTAGACCTAATAATAGCTTTATATATCATCCATAATGAATAACAAAATAATTATATGCGGAACAAAGACATTTGAAGATTATAAATTCTTTAAGGATAAGTTAGACTTTTTATTAAAGAATATAGATGGAACAATAGAAATAGTATCTGGATGCGGTAAAGGTCCAGATACTATGGCTATAAAATATGCAGATGAAAACGGATATAAAGTATGGAGATTTCCTCCAGAGTGGAAACATTTCGGTAATAAAGCAGGCGTGGTTAGAAATACATTAATGGCTGATTTCTCAACTCATTGCATAGCCTTTTGGGATGGGAAATCTACTGGTACATATGATATGATAAAAAAAGCTAAAGAGTATAATTTGAATACAAGGATAGTAAAGATTGATTAATACTATTTTAATAGGTGATGTGTTTGAAACGATAAAATCAATACCAGATAATTATGTAGATGTAACTATAACATCTCCTCCTTATTGGGGATTACGTAATTATGGAACTGCTATGTGGGAAGGTGGTAGAGAATATTGCAATCACGAATCAGCAAAAATAAAAACCAGATTTGATTACAAGTTTACCGGCTTTCAGGAAAAATATAAAAGTTCTGATGCTGCTATATTTAAAAACGAGTGTCCTGATTGTGGAGCTATTCAAAAAGATTTTCAATTAGGTAACGAACCACACTATAATATGTATATAGATAAACTAATATTGTTATTCAGTGAGATTAAAAGAATAACTAAGCCAACTGGTTCTATATGGGTTAATCTAGGAGATACGTATTCAACCAAACCAGTGGGTAGATTTAACGGAAAACCTACTCATAGTACAGCAACATCAGGACAATTAGATAAAACTTTGTCAGGTGTTCCTAATAAATCTCAGATAATGGTTCCTGAAAGATTTGCAATAAGAATGATTGATGATTTAGGACTTATAAAAAGAAATACTATCATCTGGAAAAGAAGTCCGTATTTCCAACATCAGCTACGGATAGATTTACTAATGACTTTGAATATTTCTTTTTCTTTACAGTTAATCCAAAGTATTATTTTGAGCAGCAGTTAGAACCAGCCAAGTCAACTACACTGGAAAGACTTAAATATGGTTTGAATAATAATAAGTATAACGATGATTCTATAATGGGACATACCAATACATTATCTAAACCAAGAAAAGCAAAGCCGTTAAGGGAACGTGACTTCTATCGTAACAAAAGAACTGTATGGGAATTACCTACGGCAGCGAGTGAAGGAAGAAAGTCTGGTGAACACGTTGCTCCTTATCCAGAAGTATTAGTAGAAGTGCCTATATCATCCTGTTGTCCAGTAGACGGAATTGTTTTTGACCCGTTTATGGGAAGTGGAACTACTGGTGCAGTAGCAAAGAAGTTAAATAGAAATTGGCTAGGTTGTGAATTAAATAGTAAATATGCAGACCTGGCTATAACAAGAATTAATAACGCTGAAAGGTTTTTATTTTAATGTCTTATATAATTAAGTTACGAGATTTAATTGATTTAGATAGTGATACGATAATGACAGATGCAGAAGATATTAATCTATTTGGGGATAATATGATTGCATTTAGTAGTAAGAGTGTAGTTGAGTTTATTATTCCAATCAATAGTATTTTATTTATCCATAGATTAGATAACGGAGAAAGTAATTATAGACAATTATCTTTTGATTCATTGGGAGATTGGCTTAATTAGAAGTAAACAATGACTTTATTAATAGGAGTTGGTAGTAAATATTATCAACTCCTATTTAATTTTACTTGCAATATATGTCTAATTAGTGTATAATATAAGAATATTTATATCGAGGTATTATACAATGGAACAAGCAATAAAAGATTCAATATTTTTATTTGTAACATCAGTAAGTGTAATAGTAGGAACAGTAGCAACAGTTATAGCTATTGCACTTGTGTTGTCATATTTATTTAATGAGTTTGTATACAGGAGAATAAAATAATGTATCACGATGAAGATATGCCAGAGATTTATGCTAACGTTACAGTTGGAGAATATTCATTTATGTTAGAAGGGGATACAGTTGACGAGATTACAGAAGAATTAGTAGAATTTCTTGAATCAGTTCCTTTAAATGAAACTATTACTATTGATGTAAATAATTCTCATTCTACTTAAACGAAGGAATATATAATATTATATACTGTCTTACCTTGTCTTGTCCGCGCAATTTTGTCTTACTTTTGTCAAGTGTAAGTATTATATCACAGTTTTTATTATTTGTCAAGTGTTTTCATTACTAATCTTTTTATTATTAGTTAATCCAATATTGTTTTAGTATTATTCTATCTATTGTACACTAAAAATGTTAATGTAGATAGAATAATACTTATTTTATTTATCTACTATATATTATCTATTGTGGTTGAGATATATATTGTATTGAGATTTAATATACTGTTATAGGTAATTATTTTAATTGAAGCGAAATTTTGGATAAAGATAATTTTAGGTTATTAGTCCTGTTTTCAATATTTAGTCCGCGCTAAATATGCCAGGGGTACTGTACTAAATATATATTAAGTTCGTACTAAATATAGAGTTAGCTTAATCTAATATTATATTTATACTGTACTAAATATATATTGAGGTTATTATTAAATGCGAATAGTTGCACTTAATAATATATGTATTTATTATATTATATGATTACACGGATTAGTGTTATGCATCATAATTTTGTCATGTCATATTGATTATTATCTATATAATACATAATCATACTTATCTATATAATACATATTGATTATTATCTATATATTATTATCCTGCCGATAGTCGAATCCCCTTATAATGAAACGACTATACCAAAATCAGCAAAATAGGGTAGATTATGTCAAGTCTAAGCCAAATAGCCTAGTCATCACCTAAGCAAAATAGCCTAGTAAAATCAGCAAAAGATAAGCCAAATAGCCGATGTAACAGGCTTGCATAGGTGATACTATATAGCTACTGTAAGCTAGATTAATTAAATAAATCCGACGCGGGGAATGTCAATCAAGCTGCCCCCACCAATTTAACAATAAGAGATTATCGGCAATAGGCGAGTTGTTATCATACGTACATAGCAAAGTGTAACAGGTCATACCTACTGTTATAGTATGCAATCCCACCACTCTAAAGATGTAAGGGACAGGGTAATATGAAAGATAACACAGTGCTGGTGCATTGCGATAATAATAGGTTATCATAAAAAGGGTGAGCTCCAACCGGGGCGGAGCCGATATATGATAATTGCCAAAATAGGGCTTGACAGTGTATAATTGCAATTGAGTGGTACTCTTGCGACTTAAAACTGGAATATAAAGCGGAATTTTGGGGTATGATAATTATGTGCCAGAACAATTATGCTTAAAATCTTGTAAGCGATTGTCAAGATTAGATAGTTTACGTCTTATGTAAACAAGTAAGCTCACTACTTGAATGTGAGCCGCTAGTCCTATATAGCGGATTGTATAGGTGAATTTAAGGCGATTTTACATAATATAAATCGCCTTAATATCTGCTCACAATTAAAAAAACTGGTAAGTTGTAAACCTTACCTTTAGATTGGCGTAAAACTTGACATATACTTTAGGGTACTTTAGAGATGGATAACGTCTAGCGTGTTAAGTTGCAATCTATAAATGAATTGTGAGCAGACGTTAGTTATTAAATTATTTTCACTATAAGGAGATTGTATTATGTCTACTGTGTCTACTTTGACGAAGGCCCAGATTGTAGAAAAAATGGGCGAAATGCTGCTCAAAAGTATTAAGGGTGGTGCGTCTCTGGTTAAGGACCCGGCTGAATTGGTAGCGAACCGGGCAGCCGAAATTGAGCAGGTTAAAGATCAGATTGCTGCTTTGAAGGCTCGTTTGGTTAAAGTGACCAGCACCGGAGAAGATGTTATGCCGGTTGTGCTCGAATTGGCTGCTCTTAAGGTTCCGGCTGAATTAACCGAAGCTGAAGCTAAAGAACAAGCCGACTCTATGTTAGCCAATTTGGTTAAGGAACTCGCTCTGGCATCAGTCAATCACTTGCAGATTAATGATATGGTCGTTCCGGCTCGGTCTGGCGAGCGCAGAGCTCCTATGGACAATAAAATTGAAGGCGGGCGATTGGTTGTGAATGGTGAGACTGTGCCTGGTTTTGTAGCGCGTGGTGGATTAGTCGTCATCCCTCACGGATCAGCGCTCCCGGCTGGTACTGAAGGTCACGGAACAAGCCGCTCGACCTTTGGCAAAATTGTGGATGGCAAATTCCAAGTGCTGAAGCAGTTTACGGCTGCTTATAATACTCTTTCAGGCCTAATGAAGGAGTATCAAGAGGATTGGCAGGGGCTTAACGGCACTCCCTTTACCGCCAACGAAAATGCTCGCGCTGGCAAAAAGCTGACCTCTGAAGAAATTGCCCTGATGTTCTAAACAACTTAATAATGGGTGGAGCGGGTGAATTAAGTAGCCCGCTCCACATATTTTATAGGTTTGAGCGAGTTCTATTGAATTGGCTCAAGTTTATAAAATATTACATAAGGAGTCCAGGATTATGAATCGCTATGATGTCTTAAGTATTTATTCTGGTGATACTGAGGACCGAGCTACGTTGTTTGACCTGCTCATTTGTGAAGCTGCTTGTGCTGTTGAGACGAGCGATGTCAAGAATTTTGCTATAGATCGATTTACAGTGTTCTATGATAACAAGCAAATTGTCAGTGCAACAGCGAGCTTTGTTAGATTGAGTGATACTGGTACAATGGAATCTATTCATCATTTGACAGTTGGTGTAAAATTCCTGGGCACTTCTGAACCAGAGGCAGTGCAACTCCGTCACGGTCAGGACAGGAGTAACTTTGCTCGTAAATTTGAAACGTCTAAGTATGTAACGTTTCAACGCTCTATGTCTGGTAACTTCTTAGTAGACAAGCCTTAGGAGCATTATGGACCTCTTAGAACAACTTCGCATTAGTTCTGGCGCTGTCAGTTGCCATAAGCGCAATGGTCATTATATTCAGCTCTCTTATGAAACTCTGAGAGCGCGTCGTCTAGGTCAGCGACTTCTTCAAAAGGCTGGTTGGGCTGCATATCCTCTTAATACTCGTAAATCTTATTCCTTAGAGATTTACGTTACTGATGATAAGATTGCACTTGAAGTAGAACCTAAGAGAGCTGCCGGTGATCCTAAGGATATTCTCATTAAGCATATCAACGCACACACTCCTCAGCTCAAAGCAAATGTGGAAGATACTAGCACTGTGGAACTATGTACTGACGGTAAGTACCATATAGTTCCTGGTGAGCAGTTCTTCTATGAGATAAGTAAGGACAGGTTAGGTAAGTATGTCATTTTTATTATGGGCGGGCCTTTAGGTAGTCAGAGAATTCAATTTTCTTATGACTATGCAGAAGTAAAGGCTTACACCAGAGGGGAATGGCAAGGTCGCGGTAAAAATAGAGTCTGTGTTAAACCCGGTCTTGAGCAGAGCTATGGTTATCTCAATTGGTTTGGCACTTGGAGCGAATCTTGGTATGATGAAGATGGGAAGTCAACTAAGAGATTAGAAGGTGTCACTGTAAAATTTAAGTTAGACCAGGCCAAAAGAAGTGGTGAGATTTTTGAGATAGACTCTGCCGAGTACTATTCTACTTGCGAGGAACTAAAATCACAAAATTATAGGGCTGGTATTGGTGCTGGTACTAAAAATGATGATGGTGAAGAAGATACTTGGTTATTGAGCGCTACAATGAATATAGCGAGGTAGCTTCTAATCAACCAGATACTATTGTAAGTGATCTGGATAAAATATTATTAAAGTATAAGGAGATTTGTTATGCCAAATAAAACATTCAAAGCAGTAGCTCCTAATGTTTCTGAGGAGCAATTGGTAGAAGTTAAGGTGGCTCTTGATGCCGCTGAGACTAAGGAAGATGTAGCTCAAGTGGTTCAGAAATTCAAGACTGTTGGTTATGGAAATATTTGCTTCTTATTGTGCGGTTATGAGATTACTGAGCAGGACGGAAAATTATGTCTTGCTCGTCCTGAATTCACTGAATCTAAGAAAGAAATGGATGATTTTGAAGCTGCTCTTGCTCAACTGATGGCAAATAAGAATAAGATTGAGAAGCCAAAAGTTATTGTTGAGGTTCAATAATTGTGGTCTGCTGCACTCTCTACCTTATGAAGATTTTGGAAAGTTTCTTGAGCATTATTCAAAATTCAATTGGCAAGTACCAGATAATTTGCCTTATCTTTGTGAGGTAAATATGGCAATTCCTACACGTAAAGTAAACTTCTTAGAGTCTTACGAAGCTTATAAAAGACTCGAAAGAAATCCAACTTATTATAATCCTGCATTTACTGATCTTGCTGATATTGAAGGTGATGCACAAGCTCAATGGTTACTGGATTATCTTAATGGGGGGAGTTATATGAGAGCGCATCCTATATTATGGCATCCTGGTCAAGCTGTGTATGCAATTGAGAATATTCCTGAGCTTGCTGGAATGATATTGGAAGATGCTGACAAAATAGGAATAGTTCTCATAAAAGGATTTGTCAGTATGCCATTTGATATTGATTGGAAGCTAGTTGAGCGATTATTGAATGAGGAAGAAACTCCAATAGTTAAAGATGTTCCTCAATCTAGCTTTGATGATATATTTAAGAAGTATGGCATTATGGGGTAGACAGGTTTCGCTTCGATATGCGTTTGAGCTTAAAAGGCCTACAATGAATGAGCGAGTATATTGAATGACGAGGGTTCAATTCCCTCCTACTCCACTTTAATAAACTTTATTCTATAAGGAGAATATACAACGGCTGAAGAAGTAATCAATATAGCCATACTAAGTTACGCTGAGTACCTAAATCAAACCAGATATGTAGGTTATGAGGACATCAAACCAGATGTAATTATTACTACATCCAAAGATAACGATACATTACGAAAAATATTCTCTAATTTTGATATTCTAAGAACTATAGAAGTTATTCGTTCTAATACATCATTTTTAGAGTTAGCTTGTAAAATAAAATAAACTTTTTCATACTCCCGAATAAAATATCGGATATAAAAATCCCCGCCATAAGTCAAATAATGGTAGAGCTGGACTACCACCGAGGAGTAGTATTTTTAATCGCTAATATATTTGTGACAAGCTATTGATACATATAAGGTTATTACTTACCAGAATAGTTCTATCTGGTAAGTTGCAATATAACTTGACGGTATATTAGCTAAATATAAATAGACTGACTCAGGCCATAGTCAAACTGTAAGTAGCGTAGAGCCTGTGATGAATATAGGAATGTAATTTTAACTGGATAAAACACTCGACTCCAAATCGAGAAGATGCGGGTTCAAATCCTACCATTCCTGCTGTTAAATTGATTTATGGAGGAATTATTATGAGTCCTATAAATATCAGCGAAACAATTCACAGAAACAAAATTATCAGATTTATAATGGGTAAAGACTTCACATACGCATCTAAATTGTCTCGCCAACCCATTAAGATTTTTGGAATTTGGTTCTGGCTGGAATAAACTTAAGCCTCTATCGTCTAATGGTTCAGGACGTTAGAATCTCAATCTAAAAATTACAGTTCGAGTCTGTATAGAGGCACTTTTAAATTTTAATTAAAAGGAAAAGTGATGAGACCTCGTATAGTAACAATTCGCTATGGAAGTACTGTTCACAAAGTAGTTATGTATTGTTATGATGTAGATATTATTCCTCAAGTTCAACGGTTTTTAGAATCAATTGGTAGCTGCTTCACCGATGATGTTGATATTACAAGTGAAGATATGCTACCAGGAAGGATTGTAGTGACAAAATGAATCCAGAAATTATAGAAAAAATGATAAATGCTCTAACCGAAGAAGAGCTAATTGAGCTTTTAATAGATGGTGAAACTCTATTTATTGAAGATGAGATTATTGATTGGTTATGTACTAATAGACCAAGTGTTATTACTAAATACTTAATCACTACAAATAGTCCAGATGACTTGGATCTTAGTTTTATGGAGGATATAAATGGTAATGTCATATCAAGAACTAATTGACTATATTCTTGAGTTTGCGAAGGATAATCCCGATGTGCTTAATCAGCCGGTATCAATTTTCGTAACTCACGAAGATGAAGTATACGCTTCTAATTCTTTATTTATCACCAGTGAAACCTGTGAACACTATACTGGCTCTAGTGGTCTTGGTGGTCTGGATATTGGATATTTAGTGATTGAAACCGGCCTTGACCAACATATTCTT
>JAAUSO010000180.1 GCA_012033205.1 Richelia sp. SL_2_1
CCACCAATTTCATTGCTTACTTTTGACGTAGGCGGAGTCTGAGACTCTTTTACATAGGGACAGGGGGAGGAAATCTCCTGGGCTTTTGAGCCACTCACATCACACGACTTTCACGTCGCACGCAATATTCACACAGATATTTCGCTCGCTCTCTAACAAATTTTCTTGTTGCACTATTAATCGTCATGATTGGGCAATTATTTTAGCATTGAGCAAAGTAAAAATTCGGTCTAGTTCTAATATTCCTGTTAATTCAGCTTCTTCAATTGAACTGAGCATATCAGCTTTTTTTTTCTCGGTCAGTTGATCTAAGCGACATTGTAGTTCTGGAGTAAATTTAAACAAATATAAATTTCTAACTGCGCTGAGTTGGATTCCAGATTCTACCCAGGATGAGGGCTGAACCATCATTTGAGAAATCATAAGAATAATGAATATAATTAAGATGTACGATTGTATTCTAGCAATTACTAATAGCTACATCATTGGAATGCGGAGGCAATTTTAGATATTACTGACTTATTTCCAGCTAGAAATAGTGAGGCGTGATCGGTATCAAGAATCCAGAAACTCATTGGTCGCTATCTAATTCGCGCTCTGCTCTCATTTGTTGCATAATTTCAAGAAAATCCGGGTCGTCCTGAAATATTCCAGCAAATTTCATTAAAGAGTTTTCCGGGACAAGTGGTTGTGTTGATACTGGAATCTTAACTATTTCGGCATTAGCTAGACGTTTTTGCAACTTAGAAAGAAACTTCTCTCTAAATGTTTGAATGTAACTGCATAACTAAACTTGAACTTGAAGGATGTAGCTAATTCTAACTTAACGTTTAAAATTAAGATAGAAGTATCCGATCTTTGAAGCATAGGTTCAACCGTTTTATGGCTAAATCTAAGTTTAGTGACGAAGAAATTACCCAACGTGGGAAAGAACTCTACGACTCAAACATTCGCCCTCAAGTAGAGACAGCAGAAAATATCGGCAAAATTGTCTCGATTAATATTGAAACGGGCGAATATGAAATAGGAGATGATTTAATTGTAACGAGTCGGCGACTACGAGAAAAGCAAGCTGATGCTGTGATTTGGGCTGAACGAATTGGATTTAATGCCGTTTATGCTTTAGGTGGTACATTGGTCAGGACACAGCAGTGATTAAGAGAACTTAAGAAGATGCTTCTCCCCAAAAGCTAGTAATCGCAGGAGCGAAAACAGATGTATCGGGACTTGATGCAGGTTGAGTAATATATTTCGCACGGTTGGTGATCGCTAATATTCTATCCGTATCTCTAACATACAAGGGAACCATAATTTCCCGTTGCTCCAACAGTTCGTATAACCCAATTTCCATCTTTTGACCTTGATGAAACTTAGCACGAGCAGCTTTCTGAACCATTTGCGCTAATTCAGCACCAGTGCAATTAACAGTCTTATTAAGGATAATTCGCCATTCTTTGTGTGTAAGTACATCTGAATTCTTATAGCGTGCATCAAAAGCCGCAAGATGCATCATCAAAATCTCTTTTCGCTCAATAGCTTGGGGAAACCCTACATAAAATATCTCATCAAATCTTCCCACCCTGGTTAATTCCGGCGGTAACGCATCCAGTCGGTTAAGAGTTGCAACAACAAATACTGCGCTTATTTTATCCTGTAACCAAGTCAATAATGTTCCTAAGATTTGACGAGAGTTTGTATCCTCTCCCGATTCACTAGATGCAGCAAAAAGTTTATCGAACTCATCAAAATACATCACAACAGGAGCGCAAGCTTCCACCCGCTCCAATAAACGCTTCAGATAAATTGCACCATCCGCAACAACCAGAGCGGTATCTACGCTCACCAAGGGAAAACCTAATATTTTAGCAATCACATTTACTGATAAAGTCTTTCCCGTTCCCGGTGGTCCCACTAACAAACATCCTTTAGGAAGTGGAATATTAGCAGCTCGTGCTTGAGGTAAAAAATCATATTTGACATTTTCTATATACTTTTTGAGTAAATCCAAACCACCGAAATCAGGAACGCTGGGTTTGGCAACAAAGTTTAAATTGAAAGAGCGAAAGCGATTTATTTTATATTCAAGCAAATGTTCAGCGAAAATATCATAACTCAATTGAGAACAAGAGTTTAGTGCAATATTTAGTCCTAAACGTATTTCCTCTAATGTTAAACCAGCACCCGCACTCACTAAAGCTTCTTTATTAACTTTTTCTGGTGATTCACATAAAAACTCGTCTATCAAATTAGCAATTTCTTTATGACTAGGAAGTGGGTAATAAATACTGGGAATTAAATTGCTTAAGGATTGTGGAAACTCAACATCATCAGTTGATAAAATCACCAAATATTTTGATTTACTACTATTCTTCAACTCAAAGTAAATATTAATTAAATATGAAACAATTTGTGGAGAATCTATGCTGACTAGAGATGATAGGTTTTCAAATACGAAAATTCCCGCATTTTCACTATTCAATAAATAATCAAAATTATTAAATATATTTTTATATTCAGCTTGTGGATTGGCAAAGCCGACTTTTGAATGTGATTCGTATTCTACTTGTTTAAAATATCCCCAGCCAGCATTCCATAAGTGAAGAGGAATATTTCTATGAATAGCGCATTCAATATAAATTTCCTCCAATACCATCATTCTTTCTTGTAAAGGAGCATTTACGCAGATAATAGGAATACCGGAATCGAAATATAAATTCAACTTAGAAAACTTCATATAGTAAAACTATCTTTCTAAGTTTTTATCTGTAACTTGATTAGATTGAGATGTAATTACTTGTCTTTGATTCTTTGGTTGTAATTTAGGTAAAATTTGCTCAAAATAAATTAAATCCCGCTCATTCATATTACTTGTTAACTGTCCTCCAGTTTTCTCAAGTAAACTACCACGTCCATCTTTTGCTTCAATTTGTACGTTACCATCAGTACTCGCTTTCCATTTATAAGAAAATCGACCATTAATTTCTACATCTTGTTGTTGTGCAGCAGCATATTGTACAAGTGCATTAGTGACTCTTTCAACACGAGCAAAATATTCAGCTTCCTGCTTTCCAACTGGAGCAAAAGATGCAGGAACTGGTTCGTTTTTTTGTAGAGAACTTTGTAAGGAATTAATATCTCGGATATTTAAAGAAGCTAAATCACCCTGTTCTACTTTTACCCCTAAAGGAGTTTCGCGAAATTGTATTATTTGTTTATCTGTCGCCGAATCCTTTACTTCGTACAGAGAACCGTTGCGGGAAATTTGGTAATCACCTGCTTGATATTGATTTTCTCCTGGTTGGGTTTGTAGTTGAAATAAGTTTTTTATTGATGCTGCAAATTGATGTTGTTTTGAATTCTCTTTAAATTCACGTACTCCTATTTTTACAGCAGAAGTAACACTCGAAACAACGGTTGATGTATTATTAATAATTTCCTGCCACCACGAGGTATTTTGTGATTGCTTTAATCTTTGTTCAATTAATTCCTGATATAAATTACGTTCTTGCTGCAATGCTTTTACTTCTGCTCTTAATTGCTCAACTTCTGAACTTAATAATGTCTTCAACGGACTATCTTCTAATAACTGTAATGATTCTGCTACTCGTGTGGAACCCGTAGTTGTTGGTAAATTTGTATCTTTTGAAAGATATTCCGGTTGAGTAATTTGATTAATATTATCCAGATTATCCCAATATTCTACATTTTTGGGTATTTTATCTATAAAAACTTCTTGCTGCAATAAATTGTTAACAATTACCTTACCTTTATTATCAGATTGTAAAATCACTTTGCCGTCTAATTCAATTTTTTTATTAATTGCCCCATCAACTACTTCTCCAATTGGTGTAGAACGTAATTGTTGGAGTTGTGCAATTAATTGAGGATTTAAAAGTTGTCCATTAATACCTGAGACTTCATCGCGAAATTGATTATTATCGCGTCCATAAACTAATTTATCCCCATCAAATATTTTCAATCCTTGCTTATCTGAGTCCTGCTTTACATCTAATACAGCTTTTAGCAATACTTCAATTAATTGCTCGTAACGTTGCTGCATTGCAGTTGCATCACTTTCATTGACAGTAAATATGTCTGGCATCTAATCAACTCCTATTTATAAGCAGTTTGCTGGGTAAAAAAGGCAGTGGCTTACCTGCCCCCTGCACCCTGCCTCCCCTCCAAGCGATTAATTACTAATTCAGAACCAACATAAAATACGGCTAGTTCTCCATCAATCAACCAAGCATTGAAATCGCTTTTCTGCTCATTCTTTCTACTGCATTCGTAAGCAGAAAACCCGTGAACTTTCCCAGCTAATAAACCATACTGGTCAAAAACTTCGATTATTTCAGGACAATAGCTTTTGTCTAAAATTGGTTTATCAATAGCTTTAATAATCATTGATAACCATTTAGGATATTGCGATAAAACGGAAAAAACTTCTGGATTGGAATTAATTGCTTTTTCTATCATTTTGTTCTACTTTAAAATATATTATTCAATTCTTCTGGTGAAGCTAAATCTCCACCATCAGTGGGTAAAGGAAATAATTTCTCTGCTAACTCTCTACGTTCTAAAAATTGTTGAGAGCGTTCAAAATCACTTATCTGAACCCTATTATTCTCAATCAATCTTTCACGCACAAAATCCCATTTACTTTCCGACCAATTCATCTCATCAATATCAGCAGAGGGAACTTTTAATTTGTGCAGCAGGGGAACGTATGCTTCTGTCCCACGGGTGTAAGCTGGATTGATTATTACTGCTCTACCCGTACCCATTTTGGCAAACTGTGCTGGTTCCAATAAATGCCGCTTTTGATGATGTTCGTTGCTACTACTTCCACCACCACCTTTCCCCATACTTCGAGATTTAGAATTAAATTTAATTTCCATCTCCCCCAAGTAATCGCTAAAAATCTTTGCAGATTCAGGGTCTTGAGGATTGAAGATAAATTTAGTTGCAGTCCCTCCTAAGATTGCCCTTGAAAGTTCCTTCCCATAAACTTTCTCTAATTGAGCAATATTTTGATAACCTAAAATGCCTACAAAACCATCCTCACGTCCTTCATTTAACCAGTTAACGAGTGCAGGTAGATAGAATGTTGGTAGTTCATCCAAAGCAACAATCAAAGGGTCACTACGGGGAATAGTACGGGTTATGTTGCGGGTTACAATCATGTGGAGAATTGCAGCAAGCAGTGGACTGACAATATCCCTATTGTTTCTATCCAACCCAAAAATAATTAACTGTTTTCCATCTAAATCAAGCGGTAACGTTGTTTGACCGCAAAACGCACCGACAAAATCCCGTTTGAGAAAGCGCTGAAACATTCGTTGTGCTGTACCAATAATTGATGCAGCAGTCTTTTCTGAATCTTTAACGCTGATTAACTGCGATAATGGTCGAGAAGTCCAGACTTTTAATTTATCCTTTGAAGCGGCTTCAAGCCTAGCTGCCAAGTTTGGTAAAGATAAAATAGCTTGTGCCATCATTAAATCGCAATATTTTTCCTCTCCTGTTAAAGTTTTGATAGCTTTGGTAACGAGTAGAATCCCTTCTACCAGAGAATCACCAGCTTCTTCAAAAAACTTATCGCTGCTAGCGTTTCCACCTTTGTCAAAGTTGCGAGAGATGACCTGTGTAAGTTGTCCAGATGCGATCGCATCTTCTTCATCTCTCAACAAATCTAAAGGATTACAAGTTTCACTCTCAGCAAACCCTGGTGCAAATATTCTTACTGAATAACCCCGCTTCATTGCATAAGCTACAGCTCGTTTTGTTTGTGCTGGGAATTTGAAATCGTAGAGCAGCATGGGAAACCCTTGGTCGAATGCGCTACGGATTAAGGGGTCTATCACAGAGAAAGTTTTTCCAGAACCAGCTGCACCAATAACAGCTATTCCCCTTTGAGCGTCTGGTACATAAAGTGTCGAATTGGAAGAAAAGACTTTTTGTTTGAGTGTTGGTTTAGTTTTGAGTAAACCGCGAGAATACCAATACTTTTGCAAGGCATTCCTGATATAACTCGGAGTTCCAACATATAATCCGACAGAATTACGAGTTGCTCTAGATATTTGCTCTCTAGCTTTTTTGGCTGCTTGGGATTTTTCTCGACTACCACCCCAATAACTGGTAGCGACTTTACCTTTATGATTGCTTGCTCCTACTAATTTTAAAATACCAATACTAGCAAAACAGCCTAACAGAACTAACCCAGATTGTGATTTCATTAAGTCAGCTAATTTGTCAAACTGAGAGTTTTGCGGTGTTGTTAATGGTTGTTGTACTTGGAGCAAATTATTATTCATTCTTTCCCCCAGATACGAAATCTTGATTTAAGCGAATATATTTACCTTGTTGATAACAAAATTCAGTTTGAGATAATAATTTATCTGTGTCTGTACTTTGAGTAATATTCAAACAAGGAAATCCTTGATTCACGATTTCTGAAACTTGAAGCAGCTTTTCTTTTGGGGGAAGATAGGGATTAGCAATAAATTCTAAAAGTACTTTACCCTTTGGGTTATAAACTGAATACAAACACCCACCAACACCACAAAGTTGAGGAGAACCATAATCAAAAATATATAAGTTCCCAGTATCTTGAGATGAAATTCGCATCACTTTGATTGATGAAATATCAAGATAACGAGTTGATTTTTGAGATAGAATCTGTTTTAGAAGAGACTGTGGCACAACTATTTCTGCACTCTCCCAAGCTAATCTAGGGTTATTTTTAGATAAACTTGTATGTAAAGCCGATACAGTAAAAATCATCACTATAATAAATAAAAATAAAGCAATGACTTGATTTTTATTCAGTTTAAATTTCGAGATTATATAAATGTTTTGTTGCATGATTAATTAGTTAAAAAATGCCTTTTCCTCCTGCCCTCTGCCTTCGTCCTCCTGCCTTCTTTATAAACAATCCATTGATTTTAAATTCTGTTTGTATTGATAATTAGTATCTTCTCCGTATTCTTTAACTGTAACTCCTTTACTTAAATCACTAACTTGTGAATCAATTGGAATATTTGTACCTGCGAAATGCATTTGAGTTGCACGTTCAACTAATCTACCTCCAGTAAAAGGTTTACCTGTAATTGGGTCAGTTTGTTGCGATGCTGTTGATAGTAAATTACTGGTTTCTGATTCCATTAAAGAGTGCTGTTCTTGCGGTGAGAAATACTGTGTCATCTCCAAAGAAGTAACTGTTTCTCCTACATCCAACTTTTTTAAAAACTCTTTTCCACCTGGTTTACTAGTAATAATCTTCCGCACTTCCGGACTCGAAGACATAAAATGCATTGCACCAAGCGCTCTACCACAATTAAGAGAATTATCACAAACATAATTTCCCACAAAGCTATAATTATTTTCTACATCTGATAATGCAGAATTTAAAGCATCAAGATTAGTACCAGATGAATGAATATTTTTGCAATCTTCTTTTAAAACTGGCATTAAATTAGATAGGTTGTTTTCCTTCTCACCATTAATAATTGGAGAATTATTAAAAGTAAATCCACTACTTTTTAAACCTGTGGGAGTAGAGATTCCATTTTTAGTAGAGTCAATAGTTCCTAGAAATATTGCTTCTTTTTCCCTATAAGTCATAACGGAACGGGACCGATAAAGTATGGTGTACATCCCAAATCCACAAAATTATTCCGCATGCAAACCCGGAAGAATAACGATTGAGATATCTTTCCATCGATTTCCGAGACATCCCAAACAGCAACTTTAAAAGCATCACCAAATAAATTTCTACCAGTCGGTTCTTTACCCCCATTAACCGAACTTAAGATTCCTCTTCCACCTTTAACCAATTGATATTTACCGCTAATCCAAGCTTTACCCTTAATAGCAGGAGAGCCAGATAATTCAATATGAGCGCAATCTTGCTCGCAAGGAACTGCAAATCCTTCTTTGTTACTACCAGAAACTGTTAAATTTCTTTTTTGTTCATCGGTTGCAAAAGCAATATCTACTATCCCAACTTCCATTCCTACGGGGTTAGCAGGATTTGGGAATTGAGAAAATGGTACATCGTTTAATCCTGGTACTTCATCAATGTAAACCCCTTGCCATTTATCAAAGCTAGCAATAGGAGTTGTAGATAATCCTGGAATTGAATCAAGATTATAAGATTGCAAATCCAAAGATTCAAAGCTTAGTTTGCCTAAATGAGGAGATTTATTTAGTAAATTACCGATAGTTTGATTTACGTTAAATGACTGGGATAAATTTTCTGATAGTAAATCTAAAATTGGTTTGACTTCAGTTATTGTCCATTCTTTTAACTCCGGTATTGCCTTAACCAAACTTTCTATTGTTTGAAATCTCACTACACTGAAACTCTCCAAGTTAGTTTCTTGTAAATTTGAGTTAGCGATTTGAGAAATATCCAACAGTGTGAATTCTTGGAGCTCAAAAGAGTCCTGAAAATCACCCAGCATCGTAAATGAGTCGGGTGTTTGTCCTGCATTCCAACTACGAGACGGGTCATATCCTAATTCCGAGGTAACATTATTAGGTACTTGAAATGAGCCGGATTCTGTAATCGCTGGCATTTTAGAAAACGTAATTTGATTCCAATCTGGTAAACGAGTGTTTTGCCATTCAACCGTAGGAATTTCTGTTTTTGTTGATGGAGGATTAGATATAGATTTCTGTTGAGATGAGATAAGAATAGCACCAGAAATTAATAGTGACAAACTTAACCCAGAGACGAATAATAAACGCTTTTTTAGTAATTTCATGATTTTAAACCTTATATTAAACAGTTGACTACTTTTTGTAAGTTCTTAGTACTTTATTTCATAACAGAACTACTTCCTAACTCAATTAATCGATTAACTAACTCCATTGAAATACCGCTTTTACGAGCAGCAGTGTTTACAGGTTCCCCCATCCTTACCTCAATTAAAAAGTTCGTTATTCTTGACCATAAGCGAGATTCTCTACTAATCAAGCCTCTCGTATTGACAATTTTTAACCCTTTACTAATTTGCTGTAACTCGTTAATATTTCTAATGTTATAAAACTGAGTATTTTCTGGAGTTATTTGGCTATTAGGTATGATTTCGATAGTATGGTAACTAGGAGTTTTATCACTCATATCTACCTGAAATAAATATACATTTCTTCCCAATTTTCCCTTTGCAACAACGGTCAGCAAGCTTGTATTAGAGTTGGGTAACTGTGGTACTTTCAGTGGCGTGATTTGTCGCAGATGTACTACCGTTGCTCCTTCTTGTTCACATTCTCTTCCTTCTGTGGATAAACAGCCGTCAACATCGAGAGTTGCAAATGTCGGATTATCTAACCACACTTTCTCTACTATTTCGCCACTTTTTATAAATGAAATATTTACCCCATATCCTGGGGATAATTTTATTTTGGGTATATTTTGGGAACTATTACCAGTAGCTACTCCCTGGAAAATTTGTTTCACGCTCTGTTTTATTTCACTTGCAATTACTGGTGATAAATGAAATGTTAAAGAAGAAACCAGAATAAAGCGAGTTATAACTGAACATTGGTTACTCATTACTAAAACCCTAACTAAAATTGAAAAGATTGATTAACAAATACCTGCACATTAGTACCAGCTTTGACATACCAAACATCTTCTTGTTGTTGAATTTCTTGTAGTGCTTGCTGATTGCGTTTAAGAATTTGTTGGGTTAATGGTTCAAATCCTCCTTCCAAAACTGCTCCCAGGATGTTTTCTCGACCTCTTCTAACATTCGAGAAAGAGTTCGTACTACCAAATCCACTACTCGTTGATATTTGTTCTTCTTTAGGTTGGTTGAGAACTTTACCAACTTTTGCTAAAGAGCCTACTGCAAAGGTTTCCGCATCTCGTCGTGCAACTTCTCCCTTATTACTCTTCAAACGAGATGCAATTAGAGGTTGACCGGAACTTCCACGAATTGCGATCGCATTTGACGGAATATTGTATTCTTGGGAGTGAATTAAAACTTGTGTGGCTTGAAGTTCAACAAACCCTGCTTCGTTAACATTATTAAGAGTAACTACTATTCGAGAACCGATTGGTAAAACTACAAAGCCTTGTGGTGTAGTTAATGGTTGCTCCAGTTTTATGATAAATTTTTCGCTAATTAAATTATTTTTAGATTCACTATTCTGGTATCTACTCCAAGTTAAAGGTGTGATCAATTTTCCGCTAACAGACGCACCCACTGTTAACTGAGAGTCATTTTGATATCCAATAATTGCTGCTTCTTCACTATAAAGCGGCTCCAGTTGATCATTCTTTGCTGGTTGTGATGTCTGGACTGCTGATACTAAAGTAGCCTTCTGGATTGCTGGTTGTTGTTGTTCTGGTATGGAAGTATCAATCATATTTCCATTATCTTGCTCGTCATCAGTATTAGTTGCAATTATGCTGCTACCGTAACTTCCCAAACGACTAATTTTTAGCCATTCTTCCATCGGGTCAGCTTTTTCTTCGATAGGGAAATTAATTGGTTTGCTTGCTTTATTTGCAACTGGCTGAAATTGACGTACTAATGGAATGCTCACAGGAGGAATGGGAGGACTATATCTTACAGGTTGAGGTATATAAGGAACTTGATTTCGAGGTATTTGTCTTGAAGATATTGAACGCCGAATGGGTTCATTGAATTTAGTTGAAGCACTTCGAGTTACGGGTGGTTGATTTAGCTCTTTGCTAGGTTCAACTTGAGTTTTATTAACAATAGTTTTAGGACTTTTAGCACGTTTCACAGATTTGATTTTTTCTGCCTGAGTAGAAAGTGCTAATTCTGCTTTTAATCTTCCGGTTTCAGTTTCTTGAGGATTGTCAGCAATTTCTACTTTAGGCTTAGATTGCTTAGAGTATTCTGTTGTTGGTGCAACTTTAGGTTTACCTGACATAATAGTGTTTAAAACTGTAGCAGCAGCACCAAATACAACCAGCATGACCAAACCCACAGCACCGAATTTGGCAAAAGGATTACTGTAAAAATTCGGTTGAGTCTTTCCTATTTGATGGTCATCAAATAATTCTTGAGTTGCAATTTGATTCTGTGTTGATTCTGGCTTATTTTCTTCTTCTTCTTCGGTTAACTCAGGTTGATTCTCATCATAAAAACCAAGTAGTTTTGCAAAGCTTGCTTGATTCCAATTATTATCTAGTTCATCATTTTTGTTTTCAGATTGCGAATCCATTATAAATTCTCCGCTTGTAAATCTCGAATTGCATAAATTTCCAATCCACTAGCACGTACTTGATAAATCACTGCTGCTAAACTGCTTGTACTAACAGGTGAAGAGGGAGCAACTACTGCTCTAACAAATATTTCTTTATTAAACGGAATCACCTCTCCTAAATTATTAGTTTGGTCAAATACATTCAAATTAGCAATCATTTTTACTTTCCATTTTCCTTCTTCAATTTTGGTAGGTGATTCAATAGACAGTGGAATTAAAACGACTTGGGTTGTACCTTTAAAAACCCCCTGTGGTGTCATTGAAGCAAGTTTTTGTAGAAATTCTTTACGGAAGTCTTCTGATAATGCATAGGATGCTTGCCATGCTCCGGATGTAACCTTACTTCCTCTCGAACCACGCTCGACCATATCTACACCCTTGTCTTGTAATGGTTTCGCGTTTTCTTCAACGGTTGTAGGTGGTAGTGTTCCTGACCAATTCATCATTAAGGTCATGGTGTCAGAAACAAAACGGGATACTACTTGAGGGGTTCGTTCAGTATTTCCTAACGGTGCAACTTGAATTGCTTTACCTGTTTCTAATTGAACCAAGGAAGGTGGTGGTTTTTTATTTAATTGCGAGTAGGAACCGTAAAGTAATATAAGTAGAAAAAATGTTATCAAATGTAATCCAAAAGTCCCAACGGCAAATAATGCTAAAGTATCGCCAGTTGTCAACTTTGTATTAGCACGATTTAGAAACCTTAATCTTTTTATTTCTTGAGTATCTGAATTTGAATCTTTATCTGAAATAGCCATAAAAAACTAGATGTTTATTTCTATTTACTGACAATTCTGGTTACAAATGTAGAAAGACCAAAACTCGCAATACTAGAGAAACTTCTAAAAACTGCCAATCCACCACCTGCTGCTAAAACTACAGATAAAATGGGGGCAAGAATACCAATTGCAAATGCAAAAATCATTGGGTCATTATTATCAGCATTCAGTACCATTGTGGCAACCAAACCGGAAATAATATTGAAACAAAGCTTTATCATTCCTACCGAGAAGAAACCAGTTAACCATGCAAAAATAGCTTTTTGACCGACGGGAAGTAAGGAACCTCCAACAGCCAATGGTCCGAGTAATGCAGTCAATAACATACAAATTTCGATTATCCATTGAAAGGCTGCTGCGAGTGCAAGTAGCCAACCACGTACTGCTAACTGAAAAATATTGGTGTTAAAAAAATCGCTGGCATTTGATAGCCAAGATGGGCGGTTATTAGTTTGGGCTTCTGCTTCAATTTGCTTTGCTTGTCGGGCTGCATTTTGCAAACACTCAGTTTGTTGTGTTGGGTCGGCAATGGTATTACATTGATTAATCAACGACTCAATTGCGTCTGTTTTACCAGTTTTGAGCATTACTTGCTGATAAGCTTCTTGCAATTGGATAGAAGCAGATGTGGAAACCAAAAGAGTTTGATTGGTTTGGTTGATAATTCCTCTCAAGCCTTTAGTTACAGCTATTAATTGTTGACCGTTATTTGTTAGCAAGACTATGACAACGATTGTCCAGATTAGTTCGGTAAATCCTTTGGAACTGTCACCATCAATCATTTCCTTTGTCCACTGGACTATGAAAATCAATAATGTTCCAACAGCGAAGAATATTCCCAAGTTGGCGATCGCACTATATAAACCACCACCTAAAACATCGTCCCATAACTTATCAATTGATTGAGCAACAGCTTCACTTGCAGCAATTCCATCTTCTGTTATCGTAGAAGCAGCTTGTCCCGGATTTTCTGGTTGTGCTTGAGCAAGAAAGAAGGTAGTGGGCAATCGGCAGTAGGCAGTCGATATCAAGAAAAAACCATACATATACGAATCACCTTATTACTTCTTACACAACCCACAAGAATATTTCACTTTGCTAATTTCTTTTACACCCCGATTGCCAACTGCCGATTGCCTTTAAAAAAGACGTGCTTGAGATGCAGTTCTCAAGTTACTAAAACCTTGACCAACAACTTCTTTTTGCCTTGCTTGGTTTTGCCCATCTACAGACCGGGATATGTTAGTCAAATTAAGATTTGCTAAATCCTGAGATTGTTTATATTTCAACCCATCGGTTCGCATTGCGCCCAAAATTCCCGTGATTTGAGTATTTTGTTGTGCAATACGTTTCATGACATTTTGAGTAACAACATCATTCTGAGCAGCATCAGAAAATACGGAGACTGTCTCAATTGATGTTTGAGTTTTTTCTACTTGTGCCTTCATGTTTTCCTGACCCTCTTTACTCAAGCTACTATTTGAATCAGCACGGGTTATCTGTCGGTCGATTTCGTTAGTTGCTTTATCAACGCTATTAACTGCATTATTGCTATCAGATGCCCCAACTTCAACTTCATTTCTAGTTTTTATTGCATCCGGTAAACCCAATACACCAGTAGCTTCCGAAATTACTGCTTGTAAATCCCCTTGTAAGGATTCCGCTAAATTGTCTAATTTCCGAGAGATTGTTGAGGAAATATATTTATTAAGAGAGCGGGTTTGCTCAACTAATGCGGTTAAGGGA
>JAAUSO010000181.1 GCA_012033205.1 Richelia sp. SL_2_1
GCTGCTTCTCACGGTAATGCAAGGGTTTTAAGACATTTTAGAGTTTTTTCTTGCACATGAATATATACCTTTAGTCTGAAATGTATGCTGCATTACATTTTTGTATTTATTCAGCAAGCCCTAATTAGCAGAAGTCGGGTTTTTGATAGTTAAGAGGTGATTAATTATTCCCTATGACTCAAATAACAATGACAATCAGGTCTTTCAATCAACGAACCTACTAAAGCATTTAAAGCCACTGCTGCTAACAATCCACCACCAAGGGTTCCAATTGTCGTAATATACTCTACTCTCGAATGCATTAAGCGGCGTTTGGCTGCTGGAGCGTGATTAAAACCGATGGGCATTCCGATAATTAAGGATGGTTTTAATTGCCCTTGCTCTATAAGTTCCAAGGCTGATATTAACACCGATGGTGCATAACCAATAACTAGAATACAACCCGGAGTTAGCTGCTTTAACTTCTCAAACCATTCTTTATCTTGCCAAAATTTTCTTTCTGCTTCATCAACGCTGTGGATATGAGGGTCATCAATCAAAGTATTGACTTTCGCCCCTAAATGTGCTATGCGTGTATGATCGAGTGCGGCGACAACCGGAGAAACATCAGCGACAATTTGACAATCAGCTTTGAGGTTGTGTCTCGCCGAAACTATGGCATCTTTACTTAACTTGACAAAGTTAACCAAACTGACATCACCACAAGCAAACACCAGTTTGGAAAGTAAATCCCGTTCAATTTCGTTTTTCTTGGATAAATCCGGTAATATTTTTCGCAGTGATTCGCTAATATCTTCAGGTTGGACATTAGAAGTCGCATCTAAACCTTGCCAAAGTTGTTCTAAATTTTGTAATCCAAAAGCTGATTCTATTTCTACTTTTTTTAATTGTTCTAATGCTTGTAATTGATTAGCTTGACAATCTTTATCTCTTTCTAAAAATTCTTCTAAAGCCGATGCTGTTTGTCGTAACCGCGCTAATTGTTCTGTTACCGAATTGTATTGTTGTTGTAACTGGGAAGCCAAAGCATCGAAACTCATCACCTCCGGAGAATTCAAAAATTCACGAATGTGTTCTAGTTGAAAACCCTGAGATTTCAACGCCAAAATTCGCCGCAACTGCTGCACATCGGCATCAGTATACAGACGATAATTGCCGGAGGAACGTATTGCTTCTGGTAGTAACCCCAACTGGTGATAATGCCTAACCATCCTCGGAGTTAAACCACCGCCAACCTCTTGAGTAAGTTGTTTGATTGTTAGGTGTTTGCTGGTCATTTCTGTATTTTAACGGAAATGAAGCATTGGTAACAGTTGACAGTGGACAGTGGACAGTGGACAGTTAATTTGTCCCCTTGTCCCCTTGTCCCATTACCAATTACCCATTACCCATTACCCATTACCAATTAATGATGGTGATGATGATGATGATGAGCTTGTGAAGGATTAACTATTGCTGCTTCTGCTGAGAGCAAATCTTGGATATGAGAATTTGCCCATTCTGCTGCCATAATCATAAATTCATGATGGTCGTTGACACAAGCCATTTGAATGCAGTTGAGATTTTTATGCTTTTTCTCAAGCTTATGAATAATGTGATGTACGTCTAAGAGAGTTTCGTGATTTTCGGTGGCAAAGCCGATAGGCATAAATATTAATGCTTTTGCACCGATTTGAATCAGATTTTTAGCTGCTTGCTCTGCGTTGGGTTGAGTCCATTCAATCAAAGGTGTATCGTGATTGAGCCAACCTACGGAGATTAAAGGATAACGGTTGATTAATTCTTCGCGTACTAAATCGTAAAGTATTTGAGATTCGCTAATTCCGGAAGTGAATCCTTTGGCTTTGTGGGGACAACCATGATTCATCAATACGATACCAATTTCCGAGGGCAAATAA
Source organism: Richelia sp. SL_2_1 (assembly GCA_012033205.1). Taxonomy (GTDB): domain Bacteria; phylum Cyanobacteriota; class Cyanobacteriia; order Cyanobacteriales; family Nostocaceae; genus Rivularia. Next base: position 1,899 of record JAAUSO010000181.1, read on the forward strand.
GCGTTAGCTAATTCGGTGGATATCTTTTCTTCTACAAGTTTCGCCATTAACTTGACGTATTTAGGTTCGTTGTAGAAAGAAGGAATATAACGCTGTGTTTTTACCCAATGCTCGCTACCATTAGATGTTTCTGATAAAGCATTGTTAACTTGCTCTAAAGCGATTCCGCTAGTAAAGATAGAATCGACTACTAGTAAGGGTAAATCAGCAGTTTATCAAAACCTTGCTTTTGTATTTCTGCTAAAACTTGATGGGGAAGGTGAGGAGCGCAGAAGTTGAAAGCCTTGAAAACCTGTATTTTATCGCCCCATCTTTCCTGTAATTGTTGTTCAATTCCAGCGCGTTGCTTTTCAAAGATGGCGTTATGGGGTGAAATAAAATTATCGTGTGTATGTCCCCATTCGTGAAGGTCAAATAACGCTAGCATTTTTGCTAGAGGCGGGTAAATCCAGGTTGGTACTGGTGCAAACTTTGCTGTAAGTAGATTCAAAGCTTGCTCGTTATAGTTAGCAAAATCTTCGTAACTTTCTACTTCACCGTAACCCATAAGTAGTACAGCAACTCGATTTTGTCCTTGTAGATGCGAGCTTGTGTGTTCGACTTTTTCTGGTGTAGATACCACGGTTAATTCCTCTATGCAACTTAATGTCGAGCGTTTTATTTTTCTAGTATAGGTAATTATCCCCTACTAGGGGATGGGATATTAAATATATTTAAGATTATTAAAATTATTTAGATTATTTAAAAATTTATTTAGAAATTTATTTAAAAATTTATTTAGATTTTCTAATGCTCTAGCTCACAGACGACTATCCGTTTTCTATCGCTTCGATAAAATATAAAAATAATCAAAAATAATCAAAAATAATCAAAAATGCTATTTAGTAAATCGTAAATGCTTGTTTCCTAAGTATTTTTCGATTACAAAGTTATATTGTTGACTATTCAAAGGATTTATTTGTCAATTAGTTAGCTAAAAACCGATGAGCGTAATTATTTGTCCTGGCATTCACGAATCAAGCTTGACACAAAGCTTTGTTAAAGATTTATTAGAAGTAGTTTATAATAGCTCAGACCATCTAAGCCCTGTGAATATACTGAAATTTCCAGTAAATAATTTATCTGTTTTATCGGGATTTCATATTTGGCAGTTTTTACACGAAAACTTGGTAGATGAGCTAGAATCACCTGTTGTGTTGATCGGCTTTAGTGCTGGTGTTGTGGGAGCGATCGCGGCGGCTAATTTTTGGCAGATGATTGGAGGTAACGTCAAAGCTTTTATTGCTATAGATGGATGGATGGTGCCTATGATGGGTAATTTTCCTATCTATCGGATGAGTCATGATTACTTCACTCACTGGAGTTCTTGCTTACTTGGTAGCGGCGATAATAACTTTTATGCACAACCAGCAGTAGAACACTTAGAAATATGGCGCTCGCCATCAACTGTCGAAGGATATTGGGTAAATTCAAAGAACGAAAATACCTTGATATCCCTTACAGCAGCGGAATTTATCAAAAATATTATTTAAATGTAATGAAAAAATTAATCCGGAAAAGCTTGAAGAAGAAAGGGAGGAGGATTTAAGAGTTAAGAGTGAGGAGTTAAGAGTTAAGAGTTAAGAGTTGTAGAGACGGGGCGTATTGCTACGTCTGTACCGGAGTGAGGAGTGAGGAGTGAGGAATAACGCAGTCATTAACCCCTATTTAACGAATGTTTCCAACTGAACCTGCTGCTGTAAATAAAGGATTTGGTGCGGTACTCAAAAACCGTAATTTTATGCTTGTCTGGATAGGACAAATTATATGCCAGCTAGCAGACAAAATCTTTTTTGTGCTGACAATTGCACTGCTCGAAAAGTACCCCCTTGCAGTAGGAGTAGTTGAAGATGGTAGACGTGCGGATTTGTTCCTAGCGTTTACTTTACCGGCGATTCTACTCGGTTCCCTTGGAGGTATAATTGTTGACCGCTTCCCCAAAAAGCCGATTATGATTGGTTCGGATTTAATGCGGGGACTTTTGACTATCGCAATTCCATTTTTACCAAGAGAATTTTTGATTTTGTTAGCAATCACTTTTGCTAACTCGGTAATTGTGCAATTTTTCGCGCCGGCAGAGCAAGCTTCTATCCCAATTTTGGTGAAAGGAGAAAATTTGATGGCTGCTAATGCCTTATTTACAAGTACTATGATGGGTGCTATAATTATAGGCTTTGCGGTAGGCGACCCGTTATTAAGTTTGGGTAAAAGCTGGCTGGGGGAAGAATACGGACAAGAGTTGATTGTCGGTGGATTATATCTAATTTCTTCGCTGATTAAGGTACCTGTAAAGTTAAAAAAACAGAAATCTACTGTTGAAAGAGAAAAAGTTAATCCATTAAAAGAATTTAAAGATTGTTTGCGCTACTTAAAGAAAAAGCGCTTAATCATGAACGCGATGGTGCAGTTGACTGCTTTGTATTGCGTTTTTGCGGCTTTAGTTGCATTATCGATTAGATTGGCGCAAAAATTTGGTTTACAAGAAAAACAATTCGGCTTTTTCCTGGCAGCAGCAGGTGTAGGAATGGTTTTAGGTGCGGGTATTTTAGGTCATTGGGGTGATAGATTCCATCACAAACCTTTACCTTTATTAGGATTTTTAAGTATGGCTTTTGTGTTAGCTGTATTTACATTTATTGATAATTTGCCCTTAGCTTTAGCACTTAGTATTTTATTAGGTCTTGGTGCAGCCTTAATTGCCGTACCGATGCAAACATTAATTCAGCAGCAAACACCTCCAGATATGCACGGTAAGATGTTTGGCTTTCAAAATCATGCTGTAAATATTGCTTTAACAGCACCACTTCTAATTACCGAAAGATTGACAAATTATTTCGGTTTGCGATATGTACTTTTAGCAATCAGTATTATAGTTACTACTATTGGTATTTGGGCTTGGCACAGTACTCGTAAAGTTTTGAGAGATGTGATTTAATTTGGGGAATTAAGGCTAAGTTTAAGGCTGGTTTAGTTGACTACTCCCGAACCGGCAGAAGATTACCGATAAAGAGAAATAGGTAATTTTCCAGGGGGATAAGAGTAGTTCCCCATTACCAATTACCAATTACCAATTACCAATTACCAATTACTCATTCAACGAACTCGATTTCAAAACTTGCTTCAATGTTTGCAATAATTCATGTTCGTTATAAGGTTTTGATAAATAGACTTTTGCACCTAATTGAATTGCTAATTGACGATATTTTTCGCTGTTGCGGGAACTGAGCATCATCACGGGAATATGTTGTAGATGACTGTAAGATTTTAGACGAATCAGGAAGTTATAACCGTCAAGACGAGGCATTTCAATGTCGCAAATTATGCCTTGTACTTGTAAACCGCTTTGCAGTTGAAAAAGTGCGTCTTGTCCGTCTTTGGCTTGTTCTACAAAGTATCCGGCTTTTTCTAGGGTAAGTGCTAAAAAGCGGCGCACGTTTATGGAATCATCTACTATTAATATGCTATTTTTCTGGTTTTTAGTTAATAGAAAAGGTGTGGAAAAATCAGGTTGAGATATAGGATTTACAGTATCTGTTTTAGCAATTAAATCTAATAGTTTGGCAGGATTTATTAAGGGAGCTATTCGACCGTTATTCAATATTGTACAGTTGTTAAAAAATTCGGGTAAGGGAATATTACCTTCTACACGACGTAAAGAAACTTCTTGTTCATCCCAACAGCGGTCTGCTTGGATAGCAATTAGTTGATGATTTATATTAATAATTAATGCAATTTTTTCTGCTAATCTGGGTGGATTTTCTACGATGGATGATGTGGAATGAATATTATTTAAGTTGCCATTTAATTTGCTATTTAATTTGTGATTTAATTCTAAATATTGGCTGATATTAATTAACTCTACGAGAGTGTTCCGCCAATTAATTACTTTACCATTTGGAGCGGGTAGAATCTGTTTATCTTCTAACAAACATATTTCCTGTATTGTATCGGTGGGGAAAGCTAAGGGTATTCCGTTGCTTTCTATTAATACTATTCGGGCTACAGAAAGAGTAAAAGGTAGCGACAGGGTGAAGGTAGTTCCTTTTCCGGGTACAGAATCAACTGTAACTTTTCCATCAATTAATTTGAGATTGTTACATACAATATCCATACCGACACCGCGACCTGATAATGTGGTAACTTGTTCTGAGGTACTAAATCCTGGTTCAAAAATCAGACTTAATAAATCCTCATCGCTAGCATTCGCTAACATCTCAGTATCCAAACCCATACTTTCAGCACGGCTGCGAATTTTCTCTCTTTGGATGCCGCGTCCGTCATCGTGTATAGTAATGATAGTGCGATCGCCATGATGAACGGTGTTAATTTCAATTAGTCCTTGTTCGGGTTTACCTGCGGCAATTCTGGTTTGAGTATCTTCAATGCCGTGATCGAAAGCGTTTCGGAGTAGATGCATTAAAGGTTCGTTTAAAGCTTCTAAAATACCCCGTTCGATTAAGATATCTGCACCTGCGATTTGTAAATTAACTTTTTTACCGTATTCCTGACTTAAATTGTGCAAAGCTCTGGGTAAACGTTCCATAATATCGGAAAGTGGACGCATCCGAACTTTAGTTAAGGAATTTTGCAGTTTTCGAGATGTTTTATTCAGTAAGCGGTTAACTTGGTCAGTATCTTCTAAGTTAACAGTAATATCGCCGGTAATTTCTTGAATTTTAACTATATTTTCTGTAACTGTTTGAGACAGTATATGTAGTTCGCTATAACGCTCTAATTGTAAGGGATCAAATTTATGAGTATCTTCCCATTGCCAATCTTTTTCTAGTTGGGAATATGTAGGTTTTAAGGTAGATAATTGTAGAGAAAATTTGTCGTAAGATAAGCGTAATTCTTGGTTTTCGCGTTCGAGATTTTTGACGCGAATATTCAAATTACGAATTAATTTATTGACTCTTTCTAACTGTAATCTTACAGTATTGCGTCCAATTGTGAGTTCTCCAAATAAATCGTTAATTTGCTCAAGTTCTCTACTAGGTACTCTAACTGTAGGTTCTTGATTTTCTCTTTTTGTGATGTGTGTAAATTCTGGGAATGATTCGACATTTTCTTCTAAACTTGGAGTATTATTAACTAAATTTAATTCGGGACTAACGATAAATCGATAGTAATCTTCGGCTTGATTTTGCTTAATTGTTGTGGGTAAATTATCTAATTGACCTGCAATTAATAAACTTTGAGTATTGCGCCACGATTGTAATCCTAATTGAGCAATTTCTGCAACTTCTGCATCAGAAACTGCAGTAGATAAATGTTGAATTATCGACTCACAAAGTTGGACAAAAGCGGGAATTTGTAACATTTCCCCCAATCCACCCAATTGTGATGACATCATTACCATTTCTTCTCGTAAAATAGAAGATTGTTTTTGTTTTAGTAAGGATTCTAAACGCTGTAAATAATCTTCAACTTCCGTTTTAAATAATAAAGATATAATTTCTTGAGGATTACTTTCTGGAGAAAGAATTGTCATGGCATCTTCAGGAATGGGTTCTCCTAAGATATCGCGTAATTCTGCAAATACTGGATAGCAAAACGTATTTATCCACTGTTCGTCAACATCATGACCTACTGAAATTGATTCTACTATTTGACGCAGCCAATCAATTGCAGATAATAGTAAATTTTGTAATGAATTATCGATTTCTAAGGAATTTTTATGACTTTTTAAAACCTTGAAAGAATCTTCGAGCAAGTGGGATAAATCGCTCAAAGAACGAAATCCCATAATTCCCGCCCCACCTTTAATTGAATGAGCGGCTCTTAATGCAGCATTAATTTTTTGTAAGTCAATTTTGCGATGTGTTTTCGCTTCAACAATTACATTTTCTAGAGTATTAAGATGCTCGGTAGCTTCTTCTAGAAACTGCATTTTTATTTCTAGTTCTTTTTGTAATGACATGGTGTGAAGGGAGTGGGTGATGGGGGAAATAAATAAGTTGTCGCGCATTTAATTTGTATTTTTCTAGCGGGAGGATGCCCGCACTAGAAGACTTTAAGAAAGTTTGAATATACTTTCTTAAAGGCTTTTTAGCTTATCAACTAAGTTCTTTAATCAAATTAGTGACTTGTTTAGAAGTTTTTACTTGAATAACTGTAGCAGCAGAAATTGATTCAACTAATCCATCAATTTGATTGCTGACATCAAGAATTTCGTTTAAATTTTGCTTGGTATCTTGAATTAAACGGGTTTCTTCAACTACCTGAGCGATTCCTAATTCCATGGCTTTGACAACTTCGCTGGTTTCTCGCTGGATATTTGCAACAACTTCTTCAATCTCTGCGGTTGCGTCACCGCTACGACTGGCTAAAACGGCGATTTCTTCGGCTATGACAGCAAACCCTTGCCCTTGCTCTCCTGCTCGTGTAGCTTCAATTCCAGCGTTGATAGCGAGTAAATTGGTTTGCATTGCTATCTGATTAATTGATGAAATTACATGAGAAATTTTTTGTGAAGATTCTCCGAGTAATTTGACTTTTTTCGCGGTATCGCCTATTGTTTCACGGAGATGATGAATATTGTCTACGGTTAAATCTATGGCTGTAACACCAGCATTGGCGGTATGAAAAGCTTTACTAGTAATTGATGCGGCTTTTCTAGCACCTTTGGCTACAGCTTTAATTGAATATCTCATCTCTTTTACCGCTTCTAAAGTGCGGTTTATTTCCGCATCTTGCTTTTTAATATCTCTTCTTAACAGAAGTTGCTGTTGAAATTGCGATTCGGATAATTGTTCGCTTGTAAAAATACCATTGACTCGTTGTAAAACCTCTCCCACAATTACAGCAGTTTCTTCAAATAATTGTATGGATGATTGTTCCCAAATATAAGATTGAGAACATTGACAAGCGATTAAATAACCGAATAATTTGTCATCTTGAAAAATCGGTACAAGTAAAATTGATTTAATATCTAATGTTTCTAGTTGTTTGATGACATAATTTTCAAACCCTGCGTGATAAATATCATCAATAGCAATCACACCATCTAGCTGATTTGTAAAAAGATGATTGCTTAATACAGGAAAATCAATTTTTTTACCCAAGGCAGAAGTTAAACCTACAACTTGCGATTCAGCGATAAAACTTCCTGTTGGGGATGATTCTAATTTGTAAATCAGTGTCCTTTCTACTTTTAAGAATTTACGGATATTTTCAACTGCTACATTACAAATATCTTGATAATTGATCAATCCAGATAAATTAACTGCAAGCTGTTGAATTATTTGGCTTTTTTCTAAATAACTTATCTGTTCTAAAGTCGAACTAATCTGAATTGCTAATTGCTTTAACAAATTAATTTCAAATGCTTGCCAAAGATGAGGTTTCCAACAATGATGCGCTATCAGAAACCCGAATATTTGATGATTTTTAAAAATGGGAGTTAATAAAATTGCTTTAATTTTCAAGCGTTTCATTAACTCTAAATAGTCGGGACTTAATCCGGCTTCATCAATATTATTAATAGCTAAAACTTCCGATTTTTTATAAAAATCTCTAAGTTCTTTAGTAAAAGAAATATCTTCTATAGCGTCTCCAAAAGTTATTGGTAAACCTGGAGCAATTTCTTCCGCAATAACTTGTCCTTCACCGTTATCATTACAATGATAAATAACGACTCGATGCGCTCCTAAAATTTGTCTGACTTCTGCAACAATTTTCTTAAATAAATCTTCCTCATTAACAGATTTACTAATTGAAATAATTGCATTTGAAATTAATTTAGACTGTTCATTTTCAACTCTTTGTTGAAAAAGTAATTCTTGTAACTGTTCTACAATTAGATTAATGTTGTTACTTAAAACGGCAAATTCATCTTTACCTTTGATGGGAATGCGGCTATTCAGATTACCGTTAGCCATCTTTTTTACTGCTAGATTTGCAGCATAAATCGGCAAAATCAAACGACGAGTAAGAGTTGCAGCACAAATTCCCGCAAGTAATGCAGCTGCTACATTCCCGATTGTTAACATTAATAATAACTGTTTCTGAGTCTCTTCTAACTCTTTAATAAGACTTACATCTTGATCATTACTAACTTCTGCGGTAATGATTTGATGCCCCAAATAATACGAGAATACCGTAATTCCTGCTGTCGGTAAACTGCAAATAGCAAGAGATAGCATTACAGCTTTACCACTTAAACTAATTTTTCTCAATTGTTTGACAAAGAAATTTTGTGATTTTTTGGGTTGATTCTCGATGTATTTTGAGAAGTTTATTCTTTGATTGGGATTCGGTTTCATCAGCTATTCTCAAGTATTTCAAACTGAGCTAAATTGTCTCTTAAGTTGTAATTTTTGATCAAGTAATTTAAATTAACACTTAATACAATATGTGACTTGTGAACTTTTTATGTTTACTTATAGTAAAGGAAAGTAGATTTTAGAATAACTTTAAAATAGCCTGTATACTCAACACTAAATTTAACTCGTCTCCGCGCCAAATACATCCTTCTAAATAAGGAATTATATCAGGTGAAACTCGCTCAGAAGCAGATTCAATATTACCGGAATTAAATCTGATGGTACCCTTGACTTCTGGAACCATTAAACCGATAGTTTCCGTTTCGTGACGAATTACAATAATATTGTAGTGTCTTAGCCGAGAAGTTTGTGATTCTAAACCGAATATTCTTGGTAAATCCACAACCCAAATAGCTCGATTGTGCCAATTTATCAATCCCAAAATAAACTTAGATATATTGGGAATAGGAGTAATTAACTCATGGGGTAATACAAATACTTCTTGAGTAAGATTTACCAACAAAACTGCAATAGTACTTGCATTTAACTTTAATTGAAGATAACCATCTCCCAAATTTATTTGGGGTTCGCTAACAGATAACTTGATATCAGATGCATTCATATTTAATAAAATCTAATTTCCAATTGTGTCAATTAATATTGATAACTGATGTTATACCAAATGTTGAAAAATTATCTTCAACAATTCTCCTTGAGTAAAAGGTTTAGTCAAATAACCACTAGCTCTAAACATTTTGGCTTTAGCTCTATCAATCAAACCTTTTCTTCCTGTCACCATGATTACAGGAACATCTTTAAAATATGTGTGTTTACGCAATAGCGAACATAATTCATAACCATCCAAATGAGGCATTTCTATGTCTAGTAAAATTAAATCTGGATTCGTACTCAGAATTTGCATTAAAGCTTTTAAAGGTTCGCTAAAACCGATAAAGTTAAAAAATTGTTCATCTAAAAAATATTGAATAGCGTTTAATACTGTAGGGCTATCATCAATACAAACTATGGTGTAAATCTTGTTACGAAAATTTTGCTGATGAAGACGTTGACTATTTTTGTAGGAATGATTTGTGGTTTGATTAGTTGCTTGACTATTTATCTGAGTGCTACCTGGTTTTGGTAATGGTTGTTGAGTTGGTATCTGATTTGAAGTCCTATTTAAAATAACTTGTTGGTTTTTATTCTCTTGAATTTGTAACTTTTGCTGATAGTTTTCGATTAATAAATTTACATCAAGATTGCAAAAATTAGGCATATTTCCCATAAAAGTTTCTGTTGTAAATTCATAACTTCCTTCTTTTACAGTCAGAAATGAACTGAGAACTTCACTAACTAATTCCTTAATTATTACTTTAGCTTGTGTAGCAGTAATTAATTTTTGATCTACTAACCAGCAAATAGCTAAATAATCCGGATTAAGTATTGCTTGATTGTCAATACTTTTTTGAAATATGACTCGCAACTGCTGATATACTTTTTTTTGAGCAAGTGCGGGAATTTGCTTACTATACTGTTGTAATTTTGCATAAAGTAAATTAAACATTTTATCCGCACGAGAGGCATAAATTAACTTACCTTCCCTAAAATCAAATGACCAAGAATCTGATACACTAAACACTTGTAAACATCCAGTAACGGGGTTGCTAGTGATTTTTTTGAGCAGCGCAACTGGCTGTATTTTCTGAAAAAATCTGTATCTACTAATAGGAAGTATTTTCATTGAAGTGGCTGGGAATTTACTATAGAGATACTGCAAAAATTAACCTTGGTTGGCAAAAACAATACAAATAACCTATTGTTTGTGTCTTTCGCTAATGCAAGAAGATGCAATTTATCGTAACTTACATCAACGTAAGCAAGCACAAAATAAACATTTTGCAGCAATACTATTTAGAGATTAGCGGTGACTGACTCACAAACAAGGTTGTATTGCTATTAATCGTTACCCTGTGTATTTATCATTTAAAAGAACCGTCTACTGACAGCATAACCAGTATAGAGAGCGTCAGTTAGGAGGTAGATGGTAAGCAACTAACTTACTATTCTTAGATTAATCTAATTTAACAGAAAAAGTAAAAAATGTATGAAAGTTAAGATAAGCAAGTAAAGTTAATCTTAAAACCATTTTTCGCGAATGGCAAATGTTTTTTATAAACAATTATTTTTTTATATTTTGAGTTCTTATACTCAAGTAATTATTTCTGTAGAACCGATTACCATTCTTTGTATATTTATAAAAAACAATTTAGGTGAAAATCTTTGTTTTTTTTCCGGATGTTCATATATTAATCAATTTGTTAGCAATTGAACGGAAATTCATATTTTATTATTTGAATAAAACAATCATTGGGGGGGATTGAGGAATGATAAATTGGCTATATGCTCTCTTCCCCATCGAAGATTTTGAAGCGCTGTAAATCTCCGGTTAAATACTCGTTATTATGAACAACCACACTTAAAGGTGAATCCTGTGTTCCTTATGTCTTCTGCAAACCCAGATTCGTTATCAGCTTGAATAAATATTCTATCCACCTTCCATTGTTGATAATCAGCGGCAAAATATTGTTTAGCGTAATCAGGATTATGATGACAAATATCAAAACTAACCGAAGGGTTAGCTTGTTTCATTGCATTTATGATGTTTTTTAAAAAATTTGTTAATTGAGCGGTACGATTTTTATTGAGAATCTATTTCCTATTCTTTTAAAGAAAGGAAATGCCTACACAGGGCTAAGTTGATTTTTTTACTAAATAAATTAGATTTGTGGCACAAATAACATTAAAATTGTATAAATAATTGATTGTTTATTTGCTAAGTATTGATCTATGCCTCCTCGTTGGCCTCGTAAACCAGACCGTAAGAATGACCCAGCTTACCGTAAATTAGACGATAGAATGAATTTCGCCGTTCATGTGGCGATATTTGCTCTATTTAATTCCGGTTTGTGGTTTTTCCACAATTTTCTTTTAGCTAGTTGGGAGTGGCTGCCAATTTTGACATTAAGTTGGTTGTTTATACTGCTCTCACATCTAATTTATATTGCGGTGATTGCAGATTATTCTAATACTCCACCAAAATCTACCTGAAGATAGATTATCAAAGCTAGGGCGATTGTAACTCGCGGTGGTAAAGTTGTGTTGAGAATTTCCGCATAATTCTCAATTAGCTTGTAAATAATACGTTATTACTTTTATAGGACTTATTTTAAGGCTATGACTAACAACGCAGAATTCATAGAAGCCCTAGCTGCTGAAATTGGCGAAAATGTCTATATTGATATCGCTAAATGGCATCTTTATTTATCGGATGCGAAATTGCATACTATGGTAGCTGAACAAGTTTATCCTTTAATCACTTCTGATAAATCAATCGATGAAGAGGATGTTATTGATGTTTGCAATCTATTCCGATAAAGGTTGGTGGTGGAAAATATGAAGTACCTTTAATTGATTTGGTACCTACACAGTGCCAAGTAAGTCTTGTGGATATTTTAGAAAATATCAACAGGAAATGTAACTTTCATAGTATCAAAAAGCTACGAATAAA
>JAAUSO010000182.1 GCA_012033205.1 Richelia sp. SL_2_1
GCGAGGATATTCTGGCAGAGGAGTTGTTGAAACAGCAAGATGTTGATTTAAAAAAGTTGCTGGGAACAGCTTTGATATATGAGTTACCAGTTGTTAAAGATGCGATTGCTGCAATTTGTCAGGATATAGGGAATTTGGATAACCATATCCAGCGTGGTGTGAGTTTGGGTTTATTGGAAGTTAATTTATTGGTAATCAAGAACTATATCGCGTTTCCCGGATTCTGGAACCATTATTAGCAGTTGCGGAAGATAAGGGAAGTTTAGCAGCGGAAGCAGCAAAGGTTTTATATCGGTTGTGGTGGGAAGATAAAGAAACATCAACGGAAGAACAAGCATTAGAAATTCATCGACTTGCTTTGTTGGGGAGAGAAACCGAAATTGCAGCGGAATTTGCAAGTGTTTTAGGAAATAGCTGGAAAAATCAAAGTCGGTTTCGGGAAGCTGTGGAACTTTGTAAATCAACTCTAGATATTACAGAAGATTATCGCGTTTTGCATTCCCTAGCACGTTCGGAAGCAGAATTAGGTGATGTGAAATTAGCCGAGCAGCACTATCAACAAGCATTAGAACTTTGTCCCCAGGAAGATGAAACAGAAAAAGCGTCAATTATTCATCATCTTGCCATAATTTACGCTCAACAGGGAGAAGTCGAAACTGCGATCGCACTTTACCAACAGTCTTTGGAATTAAAGGAAAAAATTGGTGATGTCCAAGGAAAAGCTGCTTCGTTACACCAACTTGCAATAATTTACGCTCAACAGGGTGAAGTGGAAAATGCGATCGCGCTTTACCAACAGTCTTTTGATTTATATGAAAAAATTGGTGATATCCAAGGAAAAGCTGCTTCGTTAACGATGCTAGGACAACTTTTAGCTGATGAAAAACAAGACTTTAAAACAGCACTCGAATATTTACAGGAATCTTTCGAGATATTTGAGCATCTCAAATCACCGGATGCTCAAACTGTAAAGGAAATTATTGATAAAATTAGGACTGCACAAATAAACTTAATAAATAAAGATAGCAGCGAAATTATTTCTCCCTATCGGGAATTAATCGAAAATATAAGAGAGTTAGGAATTGGGTATTGATAATCATAATAGCGTGTTGGGTTGCGCTGTCGCTTAACCCAACCTACGAACTACGAACTCGAATATTTACAGGAATCTTTGGCGATATTACAGCGTATTAAGTCACCGGATGCGGAAACAGTGGGAGAATGGATTTTTAAAGTTCGATTTAATCAACTTCTGCAACAATCACCAGAAGCGCAAGAGTTATATCAACAGCTTGAATCAGCAGATGAAGATACTCGCAATCAAATATTTGCTCGGTTGCGGGAATTGATGGATGATGAAGATGGAAACGGATGATGGTTGTTTGGAGACAAAGAGAAAAGAATGAAAGCAATAAAAGTGACGGGAACTATTAATACAGATGGACAACTAATTTTAGATAATCCCATAACTACAGATCAAAATAGTCGGGTAGAGGTAATTGTTTTGATTCAAGAAACATCGGAAATTGATCAAAATAACCCATCTAAAGAAGTAATTGTAGAAGATTTTCGTCAAGCTTGGCATGAAGCAATGACTGGACAAACTATTCCTGCTTCTCAGATTTGGGAAGGAATTGAAGATGTCTGAGAAACCGTTGACTAAAGTTGAAGCTGCACAAACATTCCAGCGGAATTTGCGTACTCTTGTTAAGAAATATCGTAGTATTCGTAATGATGTACAACCCATCATCGAGCAACTTGAAGGCGGAGAATTACCCGGCGATCAAATTTCTGGAATTGGTTATGAAGTTTTTAAACTGCGAGTCAAAAACAGCGATATTCAAAAAGGTAAGAGTGGTGGCTATCGTCTGATTTACTATGTAAAAACAGCAACAGGTATTATTCTGCTTACTATTTATACTAAATCGGAACAAGCCGATATTGCCGCAGATGATATTAAAAATATTATTTTTGACTACGAACAACGTGTAGTTGAGAGCGAGGAAAAGGAATAAGTTACTTCGAGTTACAACGATTGGTATTATCTACAGTTCTTTCCACGCTTCATCTTCCTCTGGTGTTAACCAAATTTTGCTCAATGATGATTCGCTTAATTCGAGAAAATCTTCTACTACCGTTTGAGTATCATCTGTATTGTTATGCAAACTATGAATTTTTTCAACTGATAATCCAGTTACTTTTGCTACTAAAGTTAAATCGATTCCTTCATCTAACATATTTACTGCAACTTGGATTAATCCTTGCTGTAAACCTTGTTCCCATGCTTCACGTAAAGTGTTAGCTTGAATTGCTCCTTCGTACATAATTTTTAATTGTTGAGATTACGCTATTGCTAGATCCAATCTGTTAAGGCTAGGGAGTAAAAAGTATACTAAGTTCTATTTAATATTCAAATAATAATCTTATATTACATAAATACAGCAATTTAAACGTTAAAGGTAATGGATATTAAACTCCGCGTGACTTTGCGTTTACCTCTGCGTGACTCTGCGTTTAAAAAAATACATTTCTACGTAGAATCCGCATAGATGCTTACGTTCCGCTAGCGACCCTCAGCTTAATGGTATAAATAAGCTCATATATTGTAATATCTATAAATTCCCAAGGTCATGACAAAATGTATTTTAAAACACTAGTAACTAAGTCAATACTTGTTAGTTCTTTACTCTTACTTTCTTCTCCCGCAATTGCTCAAACACCTCAAGATAAACCCAATCCAAATTTAGACCGTTTTCCTCAACCTATCCCTAATCCTCAACCTCTTCCCCCGGAGCAACCGACTATTTCACCTCCGGAGGTAGAAACGATACCGGAGCAAGATAGTAATATTACTATTACTGTAACTAACATTGAGGTAACTGGTAACACTTTATTTAATTCGGAAATTGAAAATATTGTTAAATCAAATCAAAATCGCAATTTAACTTTAACAGAATTAAGAACTGTTGCTGATGCAATTACTCAACTGTATTTACAAAAAGGTTACATCACATCCAGGGCTGTTTTAGCTGACCAAGAAATTAAAAATGGTGTAGTACAAATTCGAGTTATAGAAGGTTCTCTAGAAAAAATTCAGGTCGAAGGTAATCGACGTTTAAATTCAGCTTATATCAGAAGTCGCATTAATTTAGGTGCGAAAACACCATTAAATCAAATTGATATTGAAAATCAACTCAGGTTATTAAGAGTTGATCCGATGTTAAGTAATATTGAAGCGACTTTACAACCGGGGACTAATTTGGGTGAAAGTATTCTTGTCGTAAAAGTAGAAGAAGCACCATCTTTTAATACTTTTTTTGGTGTTGATAATTATTCTCCTCCAAGTGTGGGTTCGGAAAGGTTTGGTGGTGGTTTTAATTATCGGAATTTAACCGGAATTGGTGATGAATTGACAGCTTCATATTATCGTTCTACCACTGGGGGTTCCAATGTTTTTGATGTTAATTACCAAGTTCCAATTAATCCGAAAAATGGAACTGTCAGATTTCGATATGCTCCCAGTGACAGTAAAATTACCGCTGCTGAACTTGCCGATTTTGATATTACTTCTGATAGTCAACTGTATGAAGTCAGCTATCGTCAACCATTAACTAGGACTCCCAAAGAAGAATTTGCTTTATCTTTAGCATTTACCTTACAAAACGGTCAAACTTTCTTGGGAGGTACACCCACGCCCTTTGGAGAAGGACCAGATAGCCAAGGTAACAGTCGGACTCGGATAGTAAAATTTGGACAAGATTATATTAAACGAGATTTGCAGGGAGCTTGGGGATTGCGATCGCAATTTAATTTCGGTTTAGATATTTTCGATGCTACAGTGAATTCGGACTCTCAACCAGATGGACGTTTTTTTAGTTGGTTGGGACAAATTCAAAGAGTACAAAGGTTAAATAAAAATAATTTATTAATTGCTCAAGCTGAATTACAACTCACACCAGATAGTTTACTCAGCAATCAACAATTTTATCTGGGTGGGGGACAATCTTTACGGGGTTATCGACAAAATGCTCGTTCCGGGGATAATGGTTTTCGGGTTTCTGTAGAAGATCGAATTACTATTGTTAACGGTACCGAAAAAACATCATCTTTGCAATTAGCACCTTTTATCGAAATGGGTGCTGTGTGGAATCATTCCGATAATCCAAATCAACTTAATAATCAAACATTTCTCAGTGCTGCTGGTTTGGGATTAATTGTACAACCAACAGCAAATACTTTTATCCGATTGGATTATGCTGTTCCTTTTATCAAGCTTGATGATAAGGGTACAAATGCTCAAGATGAAGGTTTATTTTTTAGTTTTGGTTATAATCCTTAATTTATTTTGTTTTTAACTGCATAATTTATCAAATCGCAACGTAATAGGTGATAGTTCTACTTTTTCATCCCAATAATCAGGAATTAAATCATGTCACGCTACTTAAAGCTTCTACCTTCATTACTAATCGTTTTAGCTGGAACTTTTGTACTTACACCTTCCATAGCTCAGACAACAAACGAAGAGCCAGGATTGCGTAAATTTGTTGAACGGATGTTAAGTATTTATGGTGGTGATACTAAAGTAATTGTCGGTAAATTACCAGAAAAAATGCCTGTAGAATTGCCGATTCCATCAGCATCTCAAATCTTAGGTAGTACTGTTAGTGAAAAAGGAAATATTCAGGTTGTTTTAGATGCTTCTGGAACAGTAGAACAAGTCACTGATTTCTATAAAAACCAACTACAAAAATCTGGTTGGGAGCAACCCAACAAAAATCCTGATATTGATAATTTTAGTCGTGGCTTTGTTGAAACAAGTTCACAATTTGGGGATTATCTAACTTTTTGTCATCAAACTAATAAGTTATTGTATCTTGGTTTGAGAATCAAAAAAGGAAAAGAAACTCCGTCAATAGTAAGTGTGGATTTAAATTCAGTCAACGAAAAAGATGAAAATAGTTATAATCCTTGTAAAGAAAGTCCAACTGTAGATTATCAAATGGGTGAAGTCATTCTACTTCCAATATTAACTCCACCATCAGATACTGAAGTATCTAGAAAAGGAACAGATTACAGTAATAATGATTCATCTGTTAGTCTCGAAACCAAGCTTGATAGCAAGACGTTAGCAAATCATTACAGTCAACAATTAGAAAAAGCTGGTTGGAAAAGGATTGATAGTGGAGAAACTAATTCATATTCTTGGAGTACTTGGACATTCAAGGATGAAAAAGGAAAAAGTAGACAGGGTTTAATGAGTTTTACACGACTTGAAGGAAAGCTAAATCAGTATTTTGCAAATTTAAAAGTACTTTAGAGGATGTTTTGAAAATCTAATTCAATATGAAGGGGCGACTATAAGTCGCAGCTACACGAACAAAACCCGCCTGCGCGGGTTATAAATTAACTAGTCCACGCAGGTGGACTTTGCTTGTGTAGACGCGGTTTAAACCGCCGGATACTTAATAAATTTAAAAACGAAAAATTCTCAAGACGTACCATGATGAATACGTCTTTTTTTTGTTGCAATTAATGAAATTGTTGATATCAAAATTATCTAATATTTAACGCAGAGGAACGCAAAGTTTTTACTGGGCTGCATAATTCTTCAATCTTATACGTAATAGATAATAGTTTCAGTTTTATTACAATAATTAGGAGTTGAATTATGTTACGTTCAATCAAAAATATCGCTCTCGGATTACTTTTAACAGCAGCAACTACTATTCCGGCACCTTCTGCTGTCGCTCAATCGACAACAAGTTGTTCGAGATATATTCAAGGTATGTTTGAAGGTTTTTCTGGTGATACATTAGGAGCGGGACATTGGTTTAATGTTAAGGGTACTAGAATTACTGCTCGCGGTCAAGGTGGATATTCTTCTTTTGCAATGAGAGAAAACTATGCTGTACGAGATGGTATTTCAACAACGGTTTCTAGTGGAAAAGAAGGTTTTTTAATTTCAAAACCCAATACAACAGCAAGTGTAATTCAAGGAAAATTCCAAGATGTTTTTCCTGGACGTAAAGATGGAAAAACTGATTTAACAACTTTACAAGTTAATCGCGATGGACGGGTACAAATTGTACTTAATGCTTGGGGAAATGCTACTGTGAATCTTGCTAATTTAGAGTGTTACCGAGGACATCAAGGAAGTACCTTTGTGTTAACTGGTCAAAATAGAACTTATTCTCACGGTTTTGATTTTTGGACTTTTGTAATTACACCTGATTGGTTAATTTAGATTAAGCTTTGATGAGGGAGTGTGATAAAGTAAATTCAAAAATCTCAATTATTACACTCTCTTATTTATCTTAACTAGAAAAAAACACTCAGCGAAACTTTGCGTTTACCTCTGTGTTACTCTGCATTAAAAAATCAATAATTATCAAATATGAACTACAAATATCAAATTGCTTATAACATTATTGGTACTATACTATTTTCTTTAATTCAATTGATTTTACCTGTGGCTGCACAAAATCAAAAATCAAAAGATATAGGTAAAATAGAAATGAAAAACTCTGGGGAAAAATGCCAATTTACAGGACATTTTAGTTCTATTGAATCTATAGATATTAGCCCCGATGGAAAAAGTTTTATCACTGCTAGCGGGGACAATCATATCAAATTATGGGATATTTCTACTGGTAAATTAATTCATACATTTAAAGATACAGGAAATAATGCTTTAATAAGTTCTGATGGGCAAAATATTATCAGCGCTAGTAACGATACTATCAAATTGTGGGATATTAGCACGGGAAAATTAATTCGTTCTTTAACAGGACATTCAGATCGAATTACTTCTCTTGATATTAGTAAAGATGGTAAAACTTTAATTAGTGGTAGTTGGGATAAAAATATTCAACTTTGGGACATTTCTACAGGTAAGTTAATCAGGAGATTGAGGGGACATTCTGAGTCGGTTAATGCGGCAATTATCACTCCAGATGGTAATACTGTAATTAGCGGAAGTTTTGATAAAACTATTAAATTCTGGGATATTAAAGCTGCTAGAGAAATTCGTACCATCAAGGGTGATTTTGATGGAGTTACTCAGTTAGTTATAAGTAGAGATGGTAAAACCCTTTTTAGTGGTAGTTACGATAGTAATATTAAAGTCTGGGATACAGAAACTGGAAAAGAAATTCGTACACTAAAAGGACATTTTGGAAATATAGAATCATTAACTATTAGTTCAGATGGAAGTACTTTAGTTAGTACTGCTTGGGACAATACGATAAAACTATGGGATGTAAATACAGGAAAGTTACTTCGTACATTTGGTGAACCCAGAAAAAAATCAGAATCGTCAAAATCATTTCCAAAGAACTTTCCTAGTGGAATCTTTTCTATCATCTATTCACGAAGTCAAAATAATAAAATTGCAATTAGTCCAGATGGAAATACTCTGGTTACTGGTGGTAATGGGATTCAAATATGGGATGTCAAAACAGGAAAGGAAATTCATAAAATTCAAGGACATTATGATGGCTTTGGTTTTGTAAGTATCAGCCCAGATAATAGAACTCTGATTAGTATAAATTCAGATGAAACTATTAATATATGGGATAAAAGTACTGCTATAAAGATTCGCTCAATTAAGGATAAATGGGTTAATTCTATTGCAATTAGTCCCGATGGAAATACTTTAGTCAGTGGTAGTTGGGATGATAAACCAGTTAAAATATGGGATATAAAAACAGGAAAGTTAATTCAGACATTTGAGGATATTGGAGTTAATGTTGTTGCGATTACTCCAAATGGTAATACTTTAATTACTTCTCATGGTGAAGAAGTTAAATTACGTGATATTCGCACGGGTAAATTGCTGCATAAACTAAATAATTCCTTTTCAGTTTCATCTATCGTTGTGAGTCAAGATGGAAAATATTTACTTACCAATAATAGTGGTGATGAAGTGATACTTTGGGATATCCAAACTGGAAAATCAATTCGGACTTTACAAGAAACAAATATAGATGAATATTATACAGATGACTTACAAAATATTATATCAGTGACCTCTATTGCTATCAGTCCAGATAGTCGTACTATTGCAATTGGATATAGCGATGATAAAATTGTTTTGCAGGATACTGACACTGGAAAAATTATTCATACACTCAATAGTCAAGTTGGTGCAGTTTTTAATTTAGCTATGAGTTCAGATGGTAATACTCTCGTTAGTAGTGGATATAATAACAATATTCAAATCTGGGATATACAAACTGGTAAATTAATTCATACATTAGAAGCACATCTGTACACTATTTCTTCTCTAGCTATCAGCCCTGATGGTAAAACTTTAGTTAGTAGTAGCGGTGATAATACGATGAAAATGTGGGATATTAATAATGGCAATTTGTTGGATACATTTTGTGAGCTTTAGAAGTCAGATTTCTTGGAGAAACCCGACTTTTTCATAATATCAATCCGCTTCACCCACCAAGGTAAAACCGGCCCAATCTAACGGTTCAAAACCAAATTCCATCAGTTGTAACATAGCTGTTCTTAATGCTATAGCTTTATCGGGATTTTGCTTTAATTCTTGATAAAAAGCAGTCATTAGTAATCTAGTTTTTTCATCAGGAACAGTCCATAAAGATACTAATACACTCGGTGTTCCCGCAGAAATAAAAGCTCGTGAAAGTCCAATTACTCCATCTCCGGTAATTCTTCCAACTCCCGTATCACAAGCACTTAATACTACTAAAGAAGCAACTAAACGTAAATCAAAAATTTCCGCAGCAGTTAGTAAACCATCATCTTTTTCTGAAGGTGCTAAAGCTATCGCTCCGGGTATTCCTAAACCTTGTAATGAAGAACTACTATCGGAACTCCGATATTCTAAAAGTCCGTGGGTTGCTAAATGTATTAATGTCGCTTTCGATAATTGATTTTTCACATTAGTTTTAGTCGCTTGAGAACCAATTATGGCTTCTTGTTGCAACATTTTGGCTATTTCTATCGCTTCTATTTCTGATTCCGGTAATACTGCTAGTTGTTGCGCTTCTTCTCCATTTAATGATACTTTGGGCATTATGGGATTACCAACTACTAACGGTTTTAAATCTGTGAGATTTTGTTGTTTTAAACGATTTTTTTGTTTACGAGTTAAGTCTAATACCTGAATTGCGGGAGCAGTCAAAATAGTATGTTTTTCAATTAAATATTTACCTTTTTCATCTTGTAATGCTGCGAAAGGAGTTAGAAATAATGATTCTTGAGGAATAAAAATTACTTTTTCTGTTGCGTCTTTTGGCAGTAGTTCGACTATCGGTTCAATTAAAATTTTATGTAGTTTACGAAGTGCAATATACTCAGAATTTTTTTCCTCTCCCAATTTAAAAATATTTTGCATTTGCTGCTGACAAATAATTCCTTTAACTAAACAACGACTGGAATTAACTAAATCATCCAGAGTTAAATTATGTTTCCACAAAGGTTTTAAATCAACTTTGCGAAAATGAATTTCACCTGTTGGTTTGATTACCCAAATAAATAATTCTGCACCTCTACCTCTTTGTTTCCCCAAAAATTTAAAATCGTCATCGGGGACTATAGAATATTCAACTAAAGTTGCATTTTGCTGACGAGCAATTTCTCGGATTTTATCTACTGAAGGCGATTGAGTATTAACCGATTGTTTATCTTCTGCAAATCTACCAGCAAGTAATTTGACAAAAGCACGAGCGCGTCCTCTTTCTGTTGCTTCTAAAGCAGCTTCCGGTTTATTTGCAGCGATTAAAATCTGTTGTAACAAATTATAGGAATGAACTTGAGTATCAAAAATTGATACCTGATAATTATCGCTCAATCCCGGTCTAATTGCATCCAACAGTTCTAGTGCATCCCGAAGTTTTTCTTCTGCTGCTTCCAGTTTCCCCGAAGTAAATAAGACGTGTCCTAAATTATTTAACCCCATTGCTTGAACTTTTGGATCACCAATTTCGTTTGCGATCGCAAAACTTTTTTCTAGATATATAATCGCTTTCGGATAGTCTTGTAAATCTTCATGAGCTAATCCCAAACTACCCAAAGCTTCCAATTCTCGCTGTTTATCTCCGATATTTTGAGCAAGTTTGAGACTTTGTTGATAATTTTCAATTGCTTTATCCCGTTGTCCCAAAAAATGATAGGTGGAACCCAAATTAATCAACGTGCTTGCTTGACTTGATATATCATTGATAGCAGAACTGATTTTGAGACTAGTTTGAAAAGTGGTTATAGCTTGCTCGTATTTACCTTGATTAGCGTAAATTTGTCCTAAGTTACTCAGCGTTACCCCTTCAACTCTTTTGTTATTAGTTTCTCGTGCGATTTGCAAGCTTTTTCATAAGATGTGATTGCATTATCATAATCCCCTAAAGCTTCATAAACATTCCCCAGGTTTTTAAAAACTATTCCCTCATCTTGACGATTTCCTCTTTTTTGGAGAATCTGTAATGATTGTTGATTAGTTTGAATTGCTTGAACATAATTACCCAATGTTTTATAAGCAATAGCTAAATTTCCTAAAATTACTGCTTCTTCTGGTTGATTATTGGTTTCACGTACCAAAATTAAAGCTTGTTGATAAAATTCAACTGTTTTAGTAAATTTACCTTGTTGAGCATAAGTTTTTGCGAGAGTTGTTAAAGCGGAAATTTCTCCTGGTTTATCTTTAATTTCTCGTGTTAGAGTCAAATATTGCTGTAAATAATCAATAGTTTGGGGATAATTTTTGAGTTGTTGATTTACAGCAATCAGATTTTTTAAAGTTGTGACAATTGCTTGTTTATCATCTAATTCCAGATATATTTTTAACGCTTGCTCCCATAATTCTATTGCTTTTGGTAATTGATTTACTTGGTATTCTTCTAAAGCTTGTTGAGACAGACTTTCGGCTTCATTCTCCCCTCTCCTTACCAAGGAGAGGGGTTGGGGGTGAGGTTCCATATTTGTGATTGACAGAGTTAGTAGTATATGGAAAATTACTTTGATAAAATCATTTATCATTAATCTGTTTTTGAACGCAAAGGAACGCAAAGGTATACGCGGAGGAACGCTGAGTTACGATATTATTATTGAGCTATTTTGAGAATATTTTCTTTATTTACTGTTGTACAAGTGTCTTTATTTGGAACTTGAGAAATGGTTGTAGTTTGTACTCCACGGGTGTTTTTTCCTTGGTTAAAAGCAACAGTGGTTTGGGGGGGACAGATAGTATTTTTGTCATCTTGATTTAATTGACGTTGGACAACTTCATCTGAAGGGATTGCTTGTGGGTCGAAAGTGACTTGAACCCGACCTCCACCAACAGAAAAAGTATTAGTATCGCGACTTTCTAAAGGACTATCTCTAAAAGAAGTGACTAATCCTGCATTTTCTTGGTTAGAAGTAATAGCTCCAGCAGTAAAGCTTGTAAAAACCGGAATATTTGCTTTATCTATAGGAGTACCAATTACAATGTTAGTGAGTATATTATTGTCTGCATCTCTAACTCGTCCAGATTCATCCACAGTGTAAGGTAACAAATTACCTATATTATCCCTAAATACCAAATTACCATTAGCATCTCTTTCAAATTTAGGACCGATAAGAAAGCTACGACCTCCATGTTTAATGCTAATATTAGCACCTCCTTGGGAAACTCCTGTTGCATAAATACTTGTAGGAATTTCACCTAAAACTTTTTCTCCATCAACACCATTCGCATTAGTATTACTATCGACAAAATCAGGTTGTAAAAAAGAATCAGTAGCTCGGAATAACCTACCTGCAATTATATTTATATCTCCACCATCACTACCACTAGTATTTATAGTTTTAACTTCAATATCACCCATTGCTTGCAAATCAACAAATCCTGGAACTGTAGTGATATCGGATTTATCTCCCGCTGTTCTAATATTTCCTATTTTGATATTACCAGTAGTGGACATAGTTACGGAACCACCTTGACCCCCAATAGCAGTGTTAATATTTCCGACTGTAATATTTGCTGACGATGATTGTCCTGGAGATGTAAAGTTTGTACCACCAACAGTTTGATTTGATATATTCGGTGTATTTTTTAATTGCTCAACTCCAGCTCTGAGAACTAATCCTGGTCCATTGGTCAATAAAGAAATATCCGGGTCGGAACCTGCTAAGGTAGGATTGGGACCATTGATGTTAATATCTCCACCTGTAATACTTCCTTTTGCTTCCACTTTTAGCGCTAAACCTTCATAATTACCAAAATTAACATCTCCCCCAGAACTAATTATGGTGTCGAAATTAGGAATAATCGTTTGTTGAAAATTCCCCACACCACCTCCGACAGAAATAGTAGCAAAATTACCACCACTAACAAAATTCACATTACCCGTAATTAAACCATCGCTGATCAGCGTGAGGTTGTTTCCACTTTCAATTATAGAAGTAGGGTTTCTGAAAGCTTGAATATTAATGCTGGAGTCACCTTGAATTAATAAGTCTCTTTGTGCTGTAATAATTGCTGCTTCATCGCTACTTTTAGCATCATCTTGTATTTCTACTTGACTTGCTGCAATGATATTTGCATCTCTACCAGCAAGGAGTTGACTTTTTTCTACATTTATATCTCTTCCTGCTTGTAATTTTAAATCTCTACTTGCTTCTAATCGACTGTTAGTAATAGTAATATCTTGGTCAGCTTCTAATATGACATCTCCTTGGAGATTATCTTGAGGAAAAATCTTCCCATTTGAAATAATATTTCCCAATTGCGATCGCAATAATAAATTTCCCCCAGCATTTAAACTGAAACGACTCAAAGGTAAATCTTGCTCAACCAGTACATTTAGATTTTGACCTGCTTTTAGACTTAAATTAGCAAAACTTGGAAATAATAAGGAATTTGTCTCTAAACTCAGATTAGTACCAGCTTGAAGATTACTAGAAGAAGTTGTTTCTAAAACTCTTGGTGTCTGTAAAACTAATGCTTGTTCCGCAGTTAAATTTACATTATTTAACTTCAAATCACCTTGAGCAGTTAAATTTAAGTTACCTCCTGCTGTGAATTCAGTTCCAAAACTCAATCCAAGATTTCCCTGTGCTTCCAATGTCAAATCTTCTTTAGTGAAAAATCTTTGGCTGAATTGACCATCAATTAAAATATCGTTACCAGTAATATTTAGTTGATTAATCTTTGTACTTTGACTGCCAATATTACCTTGAATATTAACATTTCCACTACCAGCCTCTAAAGTTAATGCTTTGGGGGACAAAATAGAAGTTGTAATATCGGCATTGATATTAATATCACCACCCATGCTTTGAATAAATGCATCTTCTTCCAATCGCAAATTTCCATTAGATGGTGTAGTAATCTCAATATTTCCACCATTGGAAGCAAGATTACCAATATCAATAAATCGTGCTGAAATATTTATTCCTCCCCCCACAGTTTGAATTGTATCATTTCCATCAATCATACGGAATGAACCACTAGAACCTTGATTCCCTGTAATAAATTTGACTGAGCTAACATTACTGAGATTCAACTTATCATCAGATAAATCTTCAAGAATAATTCGCTCGCTTGCCTCTAAAGTAAGAGAACCTATCAAACTGGTTCTTTCGTACATAGCGTGCTTAATTTTTAATTAAAGTCGATAATTTTGTTTAAAATCAAGGCTTACAGGCACTTACAATCTAAATTTCAGCTTGAAAAGGTGTTTTGAAGTTAATAATGGCTGT
>JAAUSO010000183.1 GCA_012033205.1 Richelia sp. SL_2_1
TTAGGAGTTAGGAGTTGGGAGTTGGGAGTTGGGAGTTGGGAGTTGGGAGTTGGGAGTTGGGTCTAATATCAATTAGGATTTTATTATTATGAGTTATGAATTATTTCTAATTTTTCATGTTAATTAATTGCGCTTAGACAGGCAAAGATTAACTTACTACAAGATTTTTAGATTAAATATTATGTTTTATGTGATTGTAAAATACTGTAAATTGACAACTCATTACTTCTAACTCATAACTCCTCACTCCTAACTTTTTCAAATGATGTGGACTGAAATTGACGCTCAAATTAGCCAAGCGACTGGTGAACAATTCCAAACTCAGCAGCGACGAAGTGTTTCTGGTGGGTGCATCAATCAAGGTTATTCCATAACTGATGGTGTACGGACTTATTTTGTGAAGTTAAATCAAGCTTCTCAAATAGCCATGTTTGCAGCGGAAGCTTTGGGTTTACAACAAATGTACGATACTAATACTATCCGCGTTCCTAAACCAGTTTGTCATGGTGTTGCGGGAAATTCCTGCTACATCGTTTTAGAGTGGTTGGAAATGGGTAGAGGTAATAATAAATCCTCCGAAGACATGGGACGGAAATTAGCCCAATTGCATAGAAAATCTCTGAGTGAGAAATTCGGTTGGGATATGAATAATACCATTGGTTCAACTCCGCAAATTAATACTTGGACTGATGATTGGGTGGAGTTTTTTACTAAGCATCGTTTGGGATATCAGTTTCAATTAGCTAAGCGTCGGGGTGGTAGTTTTCCTCAAGCTGAGGAGTTATTGTGTGCAATTCCAGAATTATTAGCAGGGCATAAAGTCCAGCCTTCCTTGGTTCACGGTGATTTGTGGGGAGGTAATGCTGGGTTTACAGTCGATGGGGAACCTGTCATTTTTGACCCCGCAATTTATTATGGCGATCGCGAAGTTGATATTGCAATGACGGAAGTTTTCGGTGGTTTCTCAGCAGCATTTTATCAAGGTTATGAACAAGTGTTTCCCTTGGATGATGGCTACGAACGACGAAAGACTTTGTATAATCTTTATCATATTTTGAATCATTTTAATTTATTTGGTGGTGGGTATGGTTCCCAAGCAAATGGAATGATTGAGCGGGTTTTGCGGGAGTAGTTAGGAGTTAATTAGTTCCTAGGGTAAGAAGTCGGGTTTTTATGAGTATTTTTTGGTTTTACGGATATATCCTAAAAACCCGACTTCTGTACAATACGGACGCAGTGCTACGTCTCTACATAATTAATCTTGTTTTATTTCTAAATCGTAGGCTTGACACAGGGATTTGAGGTTTTCTCGGAAGCGCGATCGCAATTCTTCTGGTGATAGGATTACGCAGTCTTTGCCGTATCGAGTAATTTCACGGAAAAACCAAAATGTACCTGATATATTTCTGACAACTCTTTTGATTGGTGGTTCTCTTTCCAATTCGCTGACAAATATATCTTCTGTTTTGCGTTCGTAAGCAAAAGCTAAACCACCTGAGATCTGAAATTCTACAGCTATTCGTTCTAAATCATCTAACCAAGCTTGATCAATCGAAACCACCGCAGCTTCTTGAATTCTATCTAAACGCAACGTCCAATTGTGCTGCAATCCTTCCACATCATGATTACCTTGTGATTCTTCTGCACGACACATTAAATACTGACGCTTTTCTATAGAGACAATTCGAGCGTGTAAAACAGTGTAACTCCATAAACGGTCTGCTGCATCTCGGTAGGAAAGCCGAAACGGTTGCTGTCGATGAATTAAACTATCTATCTGCTGTCTCCAAGCGGGTAAAGGATTATTCAAAAAGGTTTCGATTTCTTCACGAAAAGGAAGAGTTAATTCGCTTCTAGCTTTTAATAACTGGGCTATCTCCTTGGCTTCATAGGTTTTACCCAAGTCTATCAAGGCTTTACGGGCTGTTTCTAAAGCTTTGATGCGTTCGTTTGTCCAGTTGTTGTTCGGAGCAATAATTAATTGACGACGCGCTATTGATTCTATCAGTTTTGAGATGTTAGGGCGATCGCCCCAGGTACACCCAAACTCTAGCGCTAGGGTTTCTAATTCGGCTTTATCTTTATCTGATACTGAAAGTGTTATGGATTGACCTTTTCTACTCATTTATTTGTACGGACACTTTTATACGGATATCTCTTGTCAATCTCTATTTTGGATGTAATGATGTGAATTAACAACAAGTCACGGACACTGTTTAGTGATATGTCCTACTACAGCATTTACCTCAAACCCGTTTATTCTCGGACTGTACTTACACCTGATGGAGTCAAGTTACCGGAAGATTGGTCGCTTTCCTGGCATCAAGTAGAGACTTATAAAGCATTACAAGACCCAAATATTGAGGTTATCTTTAATACTGCAATGACAGGTGATGGTAAGAGTTTAGCGGCTTACTTAAAAGCGATGAACAGTCGCACCTACACTTTAGCAATGTATCCCACAAATGAGTTAGTTAGAGACCAGCAAAAGCAGGTAGAAGGGTACAAAACTAAGTTTCAGCCAAAATATGACCCGCAGATATATCGTTTAACAGCGGCTATTTTAGAGGATTATGTTGAGACAGGAAAACTGCCTGCTAAGTTGGAAGGATTGGAAGATATTTCAACTAATAATGAAATACTTTTAACCAATCCCGATTTATTTCATTACATCCATAATTTTTACTATTTGCGAGGCAAGATAGACAATCCAGATAGATTATTTCGTCGGATTGATGAGAAGTATAAACTATTTATTTATGATGAGTTTCATATTTTTTCATCACCACAGATTGCGAGTGTAATTAATACTATTTTGTTAATTAAAAATACTGCCAGTAATTCTAAAAAATTTCTCTTTTTATCTGCTACACCTAATGAGTTACTGCAAGGATTTTTGGAAAACGCAGGGATAAAAACAAAGATTATTAATCCAGCGGATGTTGGTGCTTATAAATTTGATTTTGAGGGAGATAATCAAGGGTGGAGGCAAATTAGTCAGCCGATAAATTTAAGTTTTCCTCAAGGATTGGAGCCTAATTTACGTTCTAGCTATGAATGGTTAGAAGAAAATATAGAGAAAGTAATTTTAAGATTTTTTCAAGATAATCTTAATAGTAAAGGCGCAATTATTCTTAATTCTATTGCAGCAGTCAAGAAATTATTACCTAAGTTTAAAGCAATTTTTGAGCCGCGATGGCAAGTAAGAGAAAATACAGGTTTAACAGGAGAAACAGAGAAACGAGACTCAGTAGCGGAAGCAGATTTACTTTTGGGAACTTCTACAATTGACGTTGGTGTAGATTTTCGGATTAATTTTTTAGTATTTGAAGCTGCGGATGCAGGAAATTTTATTCAGCGTTTTGGCAGATTGGGCAGACATGAAGGTTTTGAAACTTATCAAGCTTATGCATTAATTCCAAATTTTTTGATTGCAAGATTATTTGAAGATAAATCACCTTTACTTGAAGATAATCAAACCTATGACAAAATCACATTTACTAATGCAATTCGTAATTCATGGATAAATAGAAATGAATTTGAAAGATACCCAAAACGCTGGGGTGGAATACAGTCAGCTTATATTTACTCTAAGCTGCAAGGTAATAAACATATGAAAGAAAAATATCCTGATGTGGCAAACAAGTTTGGTGGTGATATTCAAAAAGCTTTAGGAATAAGTATTAAACAAATGAATGGACAGTTTTATCGCTGTCAAAATGAAGGAAAAATCAAGATTATTGATGAAGCGAGGAGTTTTCGAGGTAGCAGTCAGTTAGATTGTGCAATCTACGATTTGACTAATCCTAGTGAACCGGAAGCAGATAGATTTAAAATGTATAATCTTCCTGGTATTCTTGGTAATTTTATTTTGAATTATGGGATGAAAAAAGTTTTATTGAAAAAGCGAAGACAGCAGGAATTTTTACTAAGAGATTTGAGAAAGCTTTGTGTTATTTGAAGTTAAAAGACTTTCGAGAAGTCCGAGAAAATTGGCATTTTTACTATCCAGGGAATATCAAGGAATTTGCACAGATAAGTAAAGTGCAAGTTCTCAAGGATTTGGAGATTTGTCAACCCCAAGGTTACGGTATTCAACAAATAAGTGATGCAGTGAGTCGTCGTAAATTAGTTTGTTTTATTTGCGATCGCGATCGCAATTATTTGCGTGCTGTGCTTAGATTACCAATGCACTTCCAAGTTTACCCTTTAACTAACGAACCAGAAAATAGAGGTTCTTGGTATTCCATAGCTTTTGGACAAGATGCACTGCTATTAGAAACCCTAACTTGGCATTGGAAACCTAAGGATGATCAAGGATGGATATGTTAGAAATATTATCGACATATTTATCGTGAATTTGTTAAGGTTAACACGACAAATTATCCAAAAAACAGTTCAAGAACATAAATCAATTGAATTTAAGGATAGAGGTGCATGACAGAATTTAAAGATAATTTTGATGACGATTTACCGGAAGAAGTACCAGACTTTGATGTAAGAGAAGAAGATGACGAATCACCGATAGAAAAAGAATTACTCACAATTCGCTTGTTTAAGGAAGCAATCAGAAAAGCGAGAGGTAATCAAGGTGATAAGATTTTAGAACGGTTCACAGAATATGTTTTACCGAATCTGATTCAACAGTCGGCTGGTGCTACAGCGAAAGGTGGTAAGTTTTTTGAAGTTACGATTCCTAAAATTAATGCCGAACGTGCAAAAGTAGGAAAATTACCTGTAGATAGTACAAGAAATGCTGGAGACCAATCAATTGTCGCACATTTACTTAACGGTTTATTTCCCACTTATCGAATTTTAAGGATATTACAAACAGCAACAAAAACAAGTCCAGTTAAACGCAACTTTGAAGACTTACAAGTTGGTATTTTTATTACTTCTTATTTACTACACGATTATGAGAAATTTCCTGATTATAAAAATTGGTTAATTGCTCACGATACAGAAAACAAATTTATTAATCGAGATTGGGAATTAAATACACCGGACAAACAAGATGCATCAAATCTAGGACGGGATTATGTTACCAAGAAAATCACTGATTTTGGTTTAGATAAATTACTTGGTGAAGATTGGCAAGTTTTCATTGATGACATAATTGAAATTAGTAGTAATTCGGGTGTAAAGAATGATTCAGATTTAGGTCTCGTTAGTCGTGGATTAAAGACATTAGATGATGAAAGATTAGATAGTAGAATTAGACAAGATTTAATTGATTTAGTTTCACTTTCAGATTTATTTGCTTCCGTTATTAAACATCCCAGAGATGCAGAACATCCTCGATTAACAAGATTAATTGACAGATTAAGTAATCATCAACTCAAACTTACTTATCATTCTCTTTCAGAAAATCGTGGTGTTTTAACTAATATCCTCAATAATGCGCTGATTGAAGCACATCCCGAAGAGTTTTATACACCACTGCTTTACTTATCTGATGGTGTTATTTATTTAGCAAATATAGATTCACCGTTCATCACTATAAGTAATATTCCTGAAAGTGTTGTCAACAAAGTCAAATCTCTTTGTGCTGACAAATTAAGAGAAAGACAAACTGGATTTAATCGTGGTGGAAAAGGTTTAAAATTTGCAGATTACTACTGGTTATTTTTTGATGCAATTGGACTAATGGAAGTAAGTATTGATGCAGCTTCCAGATTACTTCCTGATAGTAAAAATGCTTCAAGTCTTAAACGCAGCGAAAGTTTACAAAACTATCAAGAACAAGGTGAATTATCTGAAAATATTAATGTAGAGTTCCCTGGTGAAATTCGTATTGATAGATTAGCTGAATTCGGTGATATTATATGTCGAGGAATTTGGGGTGGTTGGTATGAAAGAGTTAATGAATTACAAAAAGATATACCAAAAGCCAAAAGAAAAATACCTCCAGAGTTAGATTTAACTCAAAAATTAGCCGAACATTTAGAATTAGCAGAAGAAATACCAGCAATTAGACAAATACAGTCTTTGAAAAAAACTGGTGGTGTTCCTCTTGATTGGTACTACTTAGCAGCGCAATATTTCCGTAATCATCCGGGGAAAGATTTTGCTCAAATATTAGAAGTAATGCAAGGAATGGTCAGTTATGCTGCGAGTTTAATTCAGCCAATTATCGCAGATTTTCAAGATATTCCTGATGGTTGGGAGGATTTAAGAACCTATGTAAACCGTGTCATATCATTACAAACAGGAGCAGTTTTAACACCAGAAACTGACCCATTTTTAACAGAAATACAACGTTATCATTCTGCGAAAGTAATTGGAAGAGGACGAGAGAACGTTTGTGCAATGTCGAGTTCTGCTTACACTGTCAGTGAACAAATGGAGTCAGCAACATTATTTGCACCCCAAGTTTACAGCAACCGTCAGATTTTATTTAATGCACAAGCTGCAAAACGACAAATCTGTTCAATTTGGTCGATTGAAATTATGTTGAGACAGATTTTGATGAATCAAACTAATGCGATAGGAGGAGATTTTGAAGGTCGTAAATACCGCTATCTTTATCTTTATCCGACTTATTTCTTTACACCAGAAACTAATAAATTCCTACAGTTAGCATACAATCAATTTGCTAGAACTAGATTTGATGCTGAATTACGTAAACATTTTATTACGGAAAAACAGCTTGCTAATTTTAGTATCGAAAATTATCAAAAAGTCGATACTCTGTTAATTAAAGAAAATCTCAACCCAGAGGATGACAGAACTTTTAAAATTAGCTTTCCACAAAAGGAAACTTTGACATTCTTTTTTATCGGTATACCACCAGAAATTAAATACGAAAATGGCAAAGCCAAAGTTATAGATACCGAATCTTGGGTAACACCAGCTTGGTTAGCATTCATATTACCTTTAGTAATGGATGTGAAAGTTGTAGCTTCAGAATCCCCAGTTCCCCCGTTTATTAGTGGTGCTGATTTTGAAGAAACTGTGTTATTAGATGGAGAACATCAAGCGATTCATTCTTTAATCAAAAAGGATATATATCGCTTAGATAGTATTCTTCCTGCTAATTCAAAAAAACGGGAATTTTCACCATTAAATGTACTAACTGCTGCTTATGCTATCCACTTAGAAGTTAACCGGAAAAAAGATGGAGATCCTGATTGGGGAAAACTGTCAGATTTAG
The DNA here is from genome assembly GCA_012033205.1 of Richelia sp. SL_2_1. Taxonomy (GTDB): domain Bacteria; phylum Cyanobacteriota; class Cyanobacteriia; order Cyanobacteriales; family Nostocaceae; genus Rivularia. The sequence goes on from JAAUSO010000183.1 coordinate 7,154, forward strand.
CAAGAGATTTGGAAACAAGTCCGCTTTATGTCTTTCATTATTTAACTAAATGGCTGAGGAAACAAGACAAAATAGACACGGTACCAATTGCCAAAATTCGTTTGTATCTAGATTTTTATTACTATTTTGAACCTGGAGGAGAAACTGTGAATAAACTGCGTGAATTGACAAGACTTTACCGGAAATTTTATCGAGCTAAAAGCCAATTTGCAAAAGCAAATGCAATACTCAAACCGATTGATGAAGCGGCTGATGTAATTTTGAAAATTGATAAAGCCGTAGCTGCTGACATTGAATCATTAATAGATGTAGTTGCTGCACGTTTAAGTAAATTAATGAACAACGTCAGGAGAAGAACTGCTGAAGGAAAACCCACACTTATTTTAGTAGAAGGAAAATGGAAACCTGCACTAAATTCGGAAGAAGAGCGTCAAGCAGTATATGATTTTGCCGAGTATTTTGTTAAAGAAATATTCGCAGAGAGTTTTAAGTGCGATCGCGCTCGTTTAGCAGGTACACAACTCAATCTTATTCGTGATACTTGCGAATACCTTTATCGTCTTGCTGACGACGAAGAACGCAAACATCGTCCAGTTGATGAACCGGAAGAATTACCTGAAGCAGATGTTGAAAATGCTGCCTAAATCTGATTTTTAGTAAATTACTTAATTATCTCAAAACTAACTTACCTTGGAGAAACACATGAGCTTTTTAAAAACCGTTGATGCTAATTTATTTCACAATGAAATTCCAGCGAAACCGATGGGTAAATACGTTCATTTCATCACAATTCGTATCACCGAATCGTACCCATTATTTCAAACCGATGGTGAATTAAATAAAGCCAAAGTACGTGCAGGAATTCAACATCAAGAAGCAATTAGTCGTTTAGCAATGTTTAAACGCAAGCAATCAACACCAGAACGTTTAACTGGACGTGAATTACTACGTAATTACAAAATTGGTGATTGGGAAAAATGTGATTACAATGTAGATTTTAGTAAAACAACTCCCGATTGTATTCTGTATGGTTTTGCAATTGGTGATGCTGGTTCAGAGAAATCTAAAGTAGTTGTAGATACTGCTTATTCAATTACTCCATTCGATGATTCTCACCTTAACTTTACCCTGAATGCACCATTTGAAAATGGCACAATGAGCAGAAATGGGGAAGTAACAAGCAGAATCAACAGTCAAGACCACATATTACCTCAGACATTTTTCCCTAGTATAGTGACGCTTAAAGACCCCACAGAAGCAGGATTTTTATATGTCCTTAATAACATTATTAGAACTCGTCATTATGGAGCGCAAACAACCCGTACAGGAAGGGTAAGGAATGAATTAATTGGGGTCATGTTTGCTGATGGTGAAATTATTAGTAACTTGCGCTGGACTCAGAAAATATATGATTTATTAAACTTTGATGGAAAAATCAATCCACCCGATCCACTCAATGAAGATGATGTACGAGAGGCAGCTATTAAAGCAATTAATGAATTGATGACTCAAGAGTTTATCGCCCATAGCGATTATATCGGAGACAAGTTTATTCCATTATTAGAAGAAGTGAAATTAATTACCAGTAATGAAAATAAACTTCAAGAATTACTTACTCAGGCAAATATAGAATCTTCAGCTTACGCACAGAAGTATATTTCTAAAACTTCAGCAAAAGAGAAGAAAGATAAGAAAGGTAAAAAAGCAAGTGCAGTAACGGAGTAAATATCATGGCTTTTATTTACTGTTGTAAAATTGAACTTCACGATAGCCTATATCATGCAACCCGCGAAATCGGTAGACTCTACGAAACTGAACCCATAATCCACAATTACGCTCTTTGTTACGCATTAGGATTAGTTGATAGCGAAAAATATGCAACAACCGTTCCCGAAGAACATTCCTATCGCTATTTTTGTCCAGAACAAGTTCCTAAATATGAGGAACATTTAACACCGTTAAATCAACAAGGAATTTACGTTACTCCAGCACATTCAGTTAAGCACACATCTGTTCTTAATACCTGGAAATATGCAAACAATAACTATCATGTTGAAATGGAGAAAACCCAAAAAAATATTCCGAGTTTTGGCAGAGCAAAAGAAATTGCACCTGAGAGTCAGTTTGAGTTTTTTATTATTTCTAAAAATGAAATTAAATTAGCAAAATGGATTCGTTTGGGTAAGTGGATGAGTAAAGCAGAGGTGACTGTAGAAAAATTACCACAACCAAAAATAAAAAGTGATTTATTTATCTGCACTCACCCATTAAATCCTTTGGATGTCATGTTTACAAATCAAGTCATTAGTTATGATGTGGTAAATATGCCTCCTGTCAGCTTAATTCAAAATGTGCAAATGCGGGGACAATACTACTACTTTGATGATGTTAAAAATGTTAGATTACCAGTAAATATGTTGTACCGTTTTCGTGGTTGAAAATAATATGTAGAGAGACGTATATGTAGAGAGACGTAATATATTACGTCTCTACAATACCAAATCTAAAATCTAAAATCTTTTCATAGAATATGCCCCACAGTTTAATCCTCAACCTGACACCAAAATCTCCCATCTACCCGCAATTCCTCACCGGGAGACATCTACACGCTTTATTCCTGACTCTTGTAAGTTATGTTGATAGAGAATTAGGAACATATTTACACGACTCTCAAGCCGATAAAGCTTTCACGCTCTCCCCTCTACAAATCGCTAAAAAAAATCTTCTGATTCAAAACGGAAGTAAAAGAGGATATCAATTACAATCCCAACATCAAGAAGCAATTCCCACGGGTATATCTTGTTGGTGGAGGATTTCTCTACTCGATGATGCGCTATTTAGCAAACTAACCCAACTGTGGTTAAATCTTAATCCAGAACATCCTTGGCATTTGGGTTCTGCTGATTTATATATTACCAGCATTCAAGGTACTCCCCAATCTACTCAACCTTGGGCTAATGCTTGTACTTATGCCCAATTATACGACCAAGCGAGTGATTCCGAGCGGGTTATTTCGATCAATTTTGCGACTCCTACAGCTTTCCGTCAAGGTAAATACGATAACACGCTTCCTACTAGGGAATCTGTCTTTAATTCTCTGCTTTCTCGGTGGAATAAATACAGCGGAATTGAATTTGAAGAAATAAATTTTGATGTAATTTTTCCTAGTTTTATTAATATTCATACGGAAATAATTCCCGATTCTCGTAGCAAATTTATCGGTACTATTGGTGAAGTTAGTTATCGAATTATGGGTGATATTGAAGCACTTCAAATAAAGCAAATTAATGCTTTAGCTGACTTTGCTTTGTATGCAGGAATTGGCAGAAAAACCACCATGGGAATGGGAATGGGGAGAAGAGTTAGGAGTTAGGAGTTAGGAGTGATAGAAGTCGGGTTTTTAGGATAAATTTTTATTACAAACGAGAACCTTTATAAAAACCCGACTTCTTACCTACGAATAATCAAGATTTCACATAATTCGGGTTTTTAGGATAAATCTTTACTACAAACGAGAACCTTTATAAAAACCCGACTTCTTACCTAACGAATAATCAAGATTTCCGGGTGGGATAGGTTTACCAAAAAACCATTTTTTATCAACTTTGATTTTAATTAAAACCATGAATAACACAGATTACATCACAATTGCTTCTTTAAATCAATATTCTTATTGTCCCCATCGCTGTTGGAGAATGCATTGTTTGGGAGATTTTACTGAGAATCAATACACAATTGAAGGAACTAGTTTACATGAAAGAGTACATACAACTGGTGAAGGAAATCGAGAGGAAACTTGGCAAGTTAGAGCGATTTGGTTGAAATCTGATCAATATAAATTAATTGGAAAGTCCGATTTAATTGAATTGGAAAATGGTGAATGGTATCCAGTGGAATATAAGCGAGGCAAAAAAGGTGAATGGGATAATGATGAGTTACAAGTTTGCGCTCAAGCTTTATGTTTGGAAGAAATGACGGGAAAAGTTGTTAACTTTGGGTATGTTTATTATGCTCAAACTCATCAACGACAATTAATAGAAATTAATGCCGAATTACGTCAGCAAACTATTGCGACAATTCAAGATGTTACGAGGTTATTGGAAACTGGAAAAATGCCGCAAGCTGTTTATAGTCAGCGCTGTAAAGGATGTAGTTTATATGAGCAATGTTTACCAAAAGTTGGAGAGAAAATCAGGAAATATTGTGAGGTTGATTGAGAAAAGTAGAGAAGTCGGGTTTTGATGAAATTTTCTGTTACTAGAACAATATTGATTGTAAAAACCCAATTTCTAATAGTCGGGTGGGGTAGAGAAGTCGGGTTTTGATGAGATTTTCTGTTACTAGGACAATATTGATTGTAAAAACCCGACTTCTAATAGCTGATATTAATCCAAAATATAAAAGATAAAATGAGGTGAATTATGGGAACAGTATATATTACACAGGAAGATGCTTTTATCGCTAAAGTTGATGAAAGATTGAACGTCAAATTTGATAAAAAATCAATTTTAGATGTTCCTTTGATTAAAGTTGATGGTGTAGTTATTATGGGAAGAGCAAGTATTTCCCCGATGGCTATTTCGGAATTGATTAATCACAAAATTCCATTAACTTTTTTAACTCAAAATGGTAAATATATAGCTCGTTTGGAACCGGAAATGAGTAAAAATATCTTTTTACGTAATGCTCAATGGAAAGCTGCTGGGGAATCAATTCAAGCAATTCATGTAACAAAAGGTTTTGTGAGAGGGAAACTCAAAAATTATCGTTATGCGTTATTAAAGGTTCAACGCAGTTATTCTGATATTGATATCAGTCAAAAATTAATCGAATTAGGAAACGCGATCGCATCTTTGGAACATGGTAAAAATATTGATTCGATTCGCGGTTATGAAGGTGCTGGGAGTGCGGCTTATTTTGGTTGTTTTAATCAATTAATCAGGAATGATAACTTCAGCTTTAAAACTCGTAATCGTCGTCCACCTGTTGACTCTGTTAATTCTCTTTTAAGCTTGGGATATTCATTATTACGTCATGATATTCAAGGGGCTTTAAATATAGTTGGTTTTGATCCATATTTGGGATATTTACACACCGAACGTTATGGTAGACCATCTTTAGCTTTAGATTTAATGGAAGAATTTCGTCCTTTAATTGTTGATGCTGTTGTTCTCTATGCAATTAATAAAAAGATTTTAAAACCTTCAGATTTTATTACTGAACCTGTGAGTAATGCAGTTTCACTGACTAAAGAAGGTTTACACAGTTTTCTCAGATTATATCAAGAGAAAAAACTTACAAAATTCAAGCATCCTGTTTTGGGAATTCAAAAAACTTACCAAGAAAGCTTTGAAATACAAGCTCGTTTATTAGGTAAATATTTAATGGGAGAAATTGAGAAGTATCCTCCTTTGGTGATGAAGTAATTAGCTGTTGAAGCTATTAGCGGTTAGCTATTAGTTAATATCTAATCGCTATGTTTATATCTCAATCGTTAAAAACATGATTAATTGTTTGACTTAGTTCTTACCCACCTGGGACTGCAAGTCCCAGTCTAATAGCACAAGTCCATTAAAATGGACTATGATATTGCATTTTTCTGTTAGTACTATTTTTATTTATATTTTTTATTATGTAGTTGATTATGCGGCTCTGTGCAAGATATCAATATAGCTTTTTTACCCTTTTCTTTCTTTGAAAATTATGTTTGTAGTTGTTTCTTACGATATTCCCGAAGATAAGCGTCGGACTAAGATTCATAAAATTCTCAAATCCTATGGACAGTGGATGCAATATTCCGTGTTTGAGTGCGATTTAACCGATACTCAGTATGCTAAACTGCGATCGCGTCTTTATAAATTGATTAAACCAGATGAAGATAGCGTGCGTTTTTACTTCCTTTGTGCCTGCTGTCAAGGTAAAGTAGAACGTATAGGTGGTGAAATACCACGAGACGATACTATATTTTTTGTTTGATTTTTGATGGTTTAGGTGCCAACCTGGGGGTGTAGAAAAAGCATGAGGGATTTTTGGGCTGGGATTGCTTGCTGGGTAAGTATTTGAGGCTTTTTTATTAGTTGAGAGTTCCGCACCGTGGCTGAAAGTCTTTCTGTAGTTAGTTTTGAGCTATTTCATTCAATCTGCCCCTTGACAGGTCAGTGGTTGAAACACTATATTATTAGAGATTCGCACTTTTGCACCTTGAAAACTAAATATAGTAAGGCTTTCACACACAGGGCATTGCAATTAAAACTAATCCCTATTAGGGATTGAAACGATTGTTAACGTTTCGGAACTCGATAAGCTAGCATTGCAATTAAACTAATCCCTATTAGGGATTGAAACTCTAGAAGCTATTAAACAGCAACTAGGCGAAAAATTGCAATTAAAACTAATCCCTATTAGGGATTGAAACTGAAATTTGATTCTCTCTCGCCTGTTGGTAAATATTGCAATTAAAACTAATCCCTATTAGGGATTGAAACTTGCTAGTTACTATCAAAAGGTTGAGCTTGTTGTATTGCA
>JAAUSO010000184.1 GCA_012033205.1 Richelia sp. SL_2_1
AAAGACTTAAAAACGATGGCAGCAAATACTATCAAAAGTTATGAAGAATTATGCTTGGTCGATTGGAATTGGTCTTTTCCTTGCTCGGATGATTCTTTTGGTTATCAATTCTAATAACTCATCTGCCAGACACAGAGAAGTAATTGCTTATGACCCCACCATGCCTCTTAGGGAAGAGTACACATATGTTGGTGGTTGTTATTGTCCTTATGATTTAGACTCAAAGGGATATAAATGTGGGGATATGTCCGCATGGTCAAGACCTGGAGGTGATAGACCTATGTGTTATCTAGGCGATAAATATGAATACCCTCCCAATTATTAAGCGTGACTAGCTACGATTCGAGCTTCTCCGATTAGCTTTATAGTTTAAACAACTCAACAAGAAGTCTTGAACTTTATATAACAGCGATGAGCCGTATGGGGACTTGCTGACTTCATCAACTAGAAGATGGACTTGATTCAAAAGCGATTGATGATGAGCGTTGTCTGCCGTATGCTTCATGAGCGGTCTACCCTTTTTCCTGGGGGATTTCAAATATATATATAGATATTCTTCAGTCCGTAAAAATCCGCAGCAATTTTTTCAACCAAATAGAAAACGTTGTAACAAAGCATACGACAACTGTAACACCCAAAAATTACAATGGGACTAAGAATAGAAGTGTATTTAACCATTGACATCCCACGCTGTAAGACCTTGAGCGTGGGTTATTCTATTTAGGGGATAACTCCAAGATAATCTGCGCTTCAACACAATCAATTGGTAATATCTTGCCGAGTAACTTACCTCTGACTGCAACATCAAGATGTTTTAGTAATTGTCGGAATATAGTTTCCCCAGTAACTTCCAGTACTTCTACCATCGCTTCTATAGCTTCAAGGGTGGAAACTTCTGCTGATGCAAGGGTAGGGAGATATGCAGCTAATTCAGGTATACATTCTCTTTCCTCATCAACATTTTTAGCACCATTAAAATTATTCCAATCGCTATATAAGGAATCTAATAGCGTTGGGAATAATTTTTTCAGTGGTGACCATCCTCCAAACTGGGATGCAATTTTACTGATTGTACCTTGAGTTATTTCTGCGGTATTAGCAATTGTTTGCTGAGTTAGCTTTGCTCCACGATTAACTAGCTCTTTTGCGGCTTTGAGTATTGCGAGCTTGTTTTGTTGGTTTTCGGTTCCGGCATTTGGAGTAATTGCAAATGCATCAACTTTAATTAGCGTTGCGCCTGAGAAGTGTTCGGCTAAAAATGATAAGTCATAGTCAGCGCAGAAGTAGAAAGTTAGTTCCTCATCAGGTCTGCGATTAGCGCGTAATCTTCCAATCTCTTGAACGATTTCAGCTTGTGTAAGTTGTTCTACGTATAGTTGGAAATCATCGTTGGGATTATTGAGGGCTATTTGTGCTTCTGACAAAACTTGGTAATGTGCTGCAAGTTCACCAATGTTTTGATATGGGATGCCAAACGACGCTAAAGCACTGGTGTCTTCAAAGCGATTCACCCCGCGTCCATCAGCAAAATGATTGAACTCACCGTCACCAGATAAAGCTTTCCACTCCAAACCCTTCAAGTCTGGGTGATTGTTTTTTAGTTGTGATTTCAAAGCTTCTACTCGCTTGGTAAGAGAATCGGAACGTTGTTTACCCAACTTACCAAGTCCTGCAACTTGTACAATTTTCAAGTTGGTATATTCGGGTGGTGCTTGCTGTACTACTAGAATTGGTTCTTCAATCCCTAACTTAAGCCGTAGAATCTCTGGTGTTAGAGTAGCGTCTAAGTACAGGTTGAATTCCGCATTAGATGCTAATTCACAATGCTTGGTATTGTGCTTGTAAATAGACAGCTTACAGCGTTCGTAGCGGATAGAACCTTCACTAATCAAAGCTTTGATAAAATCTACCAACCAAAATAGTGGTAGGTCTAGGAACTCTTTACCAGCTTCTCTAGCGGAAGATTTTTCAAGTTCGCGATTGACCCAACGCAATGATTTGAAATCTTTTGCTTCTTTGCTGTTAAAATCAATCCCATCTTTTTCAGCTAAAAATTCTAGGCTAGGTCGCAATATCGCTTGTAATGCCCTTAGACCACCACCAGTTTTTAATTGCCCTAACTCTTCAATTAGGTCTTTACCATCTTGTGCATAGCGCTCCTTAGTGAGTTCTACTAATTCTTTATTGCTCAAACCATATTTAGACTTTGGCTTAATTTCTTTATTTAATAATTTTCGTAAAACTTCAAACAAGGGTTTCAGTACTTCAAATGTTTCTGGTGTTTTAAGTGCAACTTCGCTAACGGTATGGTCAAAATCTTTCAGTGTAACCTCTACTGAATCAACACCCTTTATTGATACTCCTGCTTCTTCCCAAACACGAGCTACTCTGTAAGATTCTTTCTTCCCTTCATCAGTATTGCTTTTGTAAATCTTTACTGGTGATGTGTCGGGATGACTTCTCAATTTGGTGCTATTTTCAATTACCGTTCTTTTTTGAAACCGGAACCCATAACCATTACCACTAGAAAACCTACACTGGTTTTCTAGTGGACAACCTTCGCAGATTGGACTAACAGTACTTTCCTCAAAGTCAAAGGTGTCGCTGTAATTCTTGCTGCGGAATGCGTCAAACAAGTAAGTTCTGTGACAATTGCCTTCAGTATCTGGTAATTCCCCCGGCTTGGTACGAACCCGATAATGCTGTCCGGATGGGGTGCTGCGTGTAGTGTCAATTCTATACCCGTTGTTTCGTACCGGAATATCAACAAAGTTATCTTCTACAGTTATAGTGCTGGGGTTACGGTGATTGATATCCTGGTAAATTAATTTATCTACACCTAAATCGCAGGGCGTTAATTCTCCAGCGCTGTAGCTTTTACCAAGTCCTGGATGAGAATTATCTAAGGCGTGTTTATATCCCTTGCTAGTTGCTTCTTGCAGTAATTGTTTTCGTTCGGATGCGTTCTCAAACTGAATTTTAGGTTTACCTTGTTTCTCCCATTCCTCTGGTGTTGGGAGTTGACCGGGTACATAATTTATAGCTTTTGGTTTTTTGACGTAGCGCTTCACCTTTGGGGTGATATGGCGGATTGGGTTAATAAGCGTATTACTAATTTTCTTACGGAATTTATCAAGTCTTGCGGAAGTTGCTTCAATTATTTCCAGGTCACGTTGTTCATTGCTGCGTTCGCGCTTAAACTTCTTTTCAGGTACCGGAAACTTAAACCCGTACTGCTTCGCAATATGAAATAACGTACCGATGGAAATACCGTTACGTCCCCTAAAGCTTCGGAATTTAGCCCCAACATTCCAAGTAGTACCCTTAATGCTAGGACTCCAGCGCTCTGCTATTGCTTGCCCTTCTGCTGCACCATAGTAATCGTTCAAAGCCATCAATACTTTGATGGACTCATCGTAGTTACCGCTGCCAATTTGTCGGGGGGGAATATAGTTCAAAGCCTGCTGAATCAGCGCGTCGGTATCCCATCCTTCAGATTCGGCACGGTTCCGAAGTTCCGCTTTGCGCTTCTCAATCTCAGCTATTCGCTTCTGATATTCCAGCTTTTCTCGTTCGGTGACGGCGATTGCTTCAGATATCCACTCATAGGGTAATGTTACGTTGGGTTGTACCAATGGGAATGAAGCTTCGGTACTCCCATAAAATACCCTTGATGCATCCTTACACGCGGGGTCGTGCGGGAGATGCTTCATTAAATACCGAGTAAGTACCTCTACGATTTCGTAGCCTGGTACGAATTCAGGTAATAAGAATACCAGCCGGAACTTATGCCAGTCCGTTCTGTGACTGGCAGTAGTGTAGATTAAAGCGCAATATCGCTGAATAAACGGATGCTCTAGCGCTTCATCTAGAGTCAGTTGATGCTCGTAGCACTTCTCACCATTGGCATCTTTACCGCTGTTATCGATATCAAGTAGTACCCATTGAGAACCAACTACGTTAGATTTAGCTCGCCATTTGCCACCCAAGTTACCAGCACAAAGCGCGTGTCCTTTTTCAACGTGCCTGATTACATCATTTATTGTGCCGATATTATCTCGGAAGTTTTTCGCTAGCTCTTTAAAATCCCAGTCCTTGTTACATCCGGTAGTATTTACCGCGTACTTGAATTTTAAAGTAGGTTGTATTTGGGAGAGTATCATTACAAACCCTCCCACTGGAAATACTGTATTCTACGAATTGCCGAATCATTTGAATAGCCTACATTATCGAGTAGTTCAAGTGAGTCTGTTAAGCGCTTTTCGGCTATACAATCCGGCAGAGTTACATTATTCGATGATTGATTATTGGACTTAATTTGTGGTAAATTTGTCTGAGAAATTCTTCTATATTTACGGTCTTTATTCCCATAAGGGACAGGGTTTTTCATTCTTTCTACCTTTAAACGAAAGTTCAAAGGCAGCCTTTTAAATACCTAACTAATTCGCTTCCTATCACTTTTATGATTAAAATATAATCAATTGAAATTTTATCTTCGAGAGTTGTTGAGGTAACTCTCGGTGAACGCCTGAGAAACGTTCTTTGTACACAGTGGCAACTATCTTGTTGATAGTAAAACTATTTAGTTGATAGTGAAACTACTTAGTTAGGCATCAAAAGACTGCCCTTCTACTTGGCTACTTATTTAAGTAAAGCAGCCGGTGTACTCAAAAAACTGAGATTGTTACTCAGCAATTTTTTTTATGAGTACGTTAATTACTTGATGTTATCAAGCTTTATGTAAGGTTTGATATTAAATTGATTTAAGCATTTCATCATCTTTTAATAGTTCAAAGTTGTCTTGTAAATACCAAACTAAAGCTTCCCTAAGCACGGATGCTAGGGTAGTACGTTTTTTCGCAGCCAAGATTTTAGCTGATTGATAATCAGCTTCAGTCAAAGTTGCTCCTATCTGCCTTGTTTGTAATTGGATACCCATAAGTAAAAATATAAATTAATACGGATATCCTAACATCTGATTAATATTTATGGACGAGAGAGAAATAAAAAACTTTTGCTGTTTGCTTGCTTGAGTTAATGTGTTTATGGAAATACGAGCAAATTAACCTCCATCCGTATTCATGTATAATTATACTAGTATTAGTATGGTTTTATTAAGACAAGCGTAAAGGCAAAAAACGCGGCAAAGGTTTTTTCTTATCACTCATCATCAAAAGTATTGCATTACTAATAGTACATACTTTATTAAACAACTAATACTAGCTTTAATATGATAATGATTTGAAACCAACCGACAAGAAATATTGGCATTAATGCAATAGAGCGTGAAGCCAATTGGCTGCAACTTACGTATTAACTAGTTGCAAGGTATAACTTTTTGATGCGCTGGTAATACTAAAATAATGACAATGATTATGCGTGTAAGATAAGTACATAGTAAAAAGTAAGAAACAATATTTAAGGTTCTAGAAGCGGTAAGCCTGTACTCACCGCTGTTTCAGGCTACGGAAGTAAGTAAGAGTTAAGCCCAAAGGTTGTTTTACAGAGATGCTTACGGTTAGAGATTTCTAATGAACCGATGTCTAGCACATAGCCTGCTCAGAAGCATTTCTTTTTATCACAATGACTCAAGAATTATTGCTGTAAGTAACTGCCTCATACCATCTCCTTAACTGTGTAACCTTTGCTGCACTTTTGGATTAATAACCATTGTTTAGAAGTTTTGCTCAAAGCTGGCATTACCCGAAAGTTGAAAACATCTTCCCATGTTTCTATGCCGTAATTCTCAACGAATTCTAACTCTAGCTTTTTAAACTCCGAGTAGTTTTCTTCATTGATTGCACTCAGCATTGATATCACGGTACTTGTAGGTACTTGGGTTGCAAGTTCAGTCATAAGTTATCTCCTCAAAAATACAGATAATTGGTAACGGCTCATCTTCCGTATTGATAATTTCTACTACTCGCCTGTTGGTGTTCTTAGCAATTCTCAAACATTTCTCCTCACTCGAAGCGCACGACCAATCCCGCATTTCTGATGTGGGGTCAAACTTTCCCTTTGACCGTTTTATATTGTCAGGAGGTGAGTCGGTCATGCTGCACCCTTGTCTCTATCGGGCTTGGGGGAGTCTTTTAACCTATCCTCTAAAAGTTTAGAGAAGTCTTTTGAATTAATTAGTTTTTCTATTTGTTCTTTTACTACTTCGGTCATACTTGTTCCTTTGAGCTGACAGTAAAGCTTAAACCTCTCTTTTAACTCAGTAGGCAGGTAAAGCCTTACTAAGTCCTGACCTGTTCGTTTTTCTGGCATCCATAGTAATTCTATATCTGTAAAGTCCATATTATCTACACTGCTACTATATTCTCAATTGCTTCTGTAGGGGTTGATGTTTTTGTACCCTACATATACTATAGGACTTATCACCAAAAATCAAATTTATCAAACCCCTACTACACGGTGAACACAGCCATATCACCGCGACGGGATTCTATGTGCAATTTTCAAGGATTAAACAACTATGACAGAACAGTTAACAGAGTATAAAACCAGTACCAACGGGAAGTCACCCAACAGTAACGACGCTGTTAAGCCCAAGATAAAACGGCGTACCTGCGGTATTCCAGCCGTGAAAAGCTTATCTGAGATGCCACTGGTAAGTTATGAAGCGCGAGTGGAACAACAATTAACTGAGTGGGAAAAGATTAAGAATTATGAATTTTATAGTCCCGCGTCGGATGGAAGTCACTTAATGCAAAAAATTACCCGGTCTAAAAGTTTGGATTTACAAACGCGAGAAACGTTACCAACAACATACGGACAAGCTTACCGGGTGCATCTAGAAGCGAATCCAACCAGTAATAAGCCAGATTTTTGATGATGAAAACTTTAATCAAATTAATCAATCGATTGCCAATAATCAGCAAACTTATTCAGCGTTACGAATTCCGAAATATTGTTAACGCCTCAGATGACCAGCCAGTTTACTGTTACCGCTGCCATCAAAACGTTAATTACGAACGCGCTTTCACTTGTGAATGTAAACAATGCCCAATTGATGCAATACCGTTTTGATTTTAAAGCGATTGCCCTCCGCCAAGATAAGCAATCGCATAAAGGATGTGTCCCGAAGCAACGAAAAACATCAACAATATTTTACTATGACTTCACCCTTTAACGAAAGTCTCTACAACGCTTCCCTACAAGCACTCACCGACAACGGCGTACCGTCCGAATTAGCAGAAAAAGCGAGTCAAGTTATCGCATCGGATGACCCAACCAAGTCGGATTTAGGACGTTCGGATTGCGATCGCGAAATTATCAACCAAACAATGAACCACTACTGGCAGCACCAAAAGGAGGATAAATGAAAATTGTTGTAAAGCTTTACGACCTTATTCGCGATGCAATAACAGGAGAAACAACTTATCGCGGGTGGGATAAGGAAACTGGAGAATTAAAAGTCACGCTACGCAATCTAAATAAACCACTAGAAAAAGCAACTGATGATGATTACTGGTTTGAAGAGGAAGAGTGACCAAAGATATTAATCCTTATTTTTTAGCGGTAGCGGGTATTCTCGTTGCCCTTTACTTTTTCAATGAAAACACCGAATTGAAACAACAAATTAATAGTTGTCAGTTGCAGTTTGAAGGCTTTAAGGAGGGGGTTATTTATGGCAGATGAAAACAAGATTGTGGTGGAAGTTCCAAATACGAATGGTAACTACTCCCAACTTCCCCAAACAGCACCAAGCGACAGAATGACCGAATTTAAGCGAGGGATAGAAAACGCGATCGCCTTTCCAGAAAATATCGGTGATTTAATTTACGACTGTCTTTCAATGGTCACAATCCCCGCGCTGTTAATGTCTTTGTGGCTCCAACCGTTACCAAGTTTTATAAGGTTTGCGGTTTTGTTGCTGCTAGTTGTTGCATCTGTAGGGATGTGGTACTTACTTGGAATTCCAGAAATAAGGGGGCTGTTAACTTTTAGAGTTTTTTTAGTAGGGGTAGGGGTGATATTGCCTTTACTCCCCTAAAAATTTTGATTTTTGAGGTTGTAACGCAAATGAAGTGTGATTACGTTGAAAAACAAGCAGACGGAACTTACAAGTTTTACCGCATTGATCAAGATTGGGTAGATGGAGAACTGAAGAAAAACTATATTGAAATCCCCAGAGAAAGGATACCCAAGCATAAGCAGGATGAGTTTATCCGCAATTGGTTTAAAAGATAATGGACAACTTACACCCATCACAACTGAACCACTACTTACAACTTTATTCCCGCGCCAAAGTCACATCATGGGGCTGTCTTGCTGCGAGCGTTTTATTACTTTCCCTTGGTACATCGTTGAGGGGAGAGGGGAAACAATATAAGTCTTGGTTATTTGGTAGTGCTACAGCTGCATTGTTGGTAGGGAGAAATCAGCGCAAAACCGTCAAAGATGTAGGGGAATTATTAGGAGATATTGACCGGATATCGCGGTTCAACTTTCAATATTGGCTCAAAAGTAAAACGGGACCCGGTGCGAATATCGCTGTTACCGTTCCCGCGTTCGATGCGACTTGGCAGCCGGATAACCTACTCAACATCAATGACTTAGCTGCAATGCTAACGCGGTTGCACGGTCGCGTTGTTGGTGGTTCTGGTTCTGGTAAGTCTGTACTAACTAAAGCTTTGGTGCGATTGGTAGAAGGCAACGTCACAATTTACGACGTAGAAGCGACCAACAAAGATTGGAAAGGTTTTGAAATCGTAGGGAGGGGGGAGAATTGGCAAGCAATCGTTGATGCTATGAAAACTGATTTACAGTTGTTCAAGCAACGAGTAGGAGAAGCTACATCTGTAGACAATGATGCTGGTTGGGATGTTTTCAAAGGACAAACGGTTATTCGGGTTGTGGAGGAATATCCCGACGCTAAAGACGAAGTTAACTCAATCGCAAAACCATTAACTGAGAAGTCAGATTATAAAGGACTAGCTGACGAATGGTGTCAACGCCTAGCACGTAGGGGACGTAAACCCGGTATTCTACTACTGTTAATCAGTCAGTATGACGGGGTAACAAGTTGGGGCTTTGAAGGTAAAGGGAATTTAGTAAATTGCTTTCACGCCATACGGTTGGGAGAGTTCGCTGTTACTCATGCCAAAAAAGTAGGTGATGACCAATTAGTTAAATGGTTGGAAGCGGATTTAACATCTCGCTGTATGGTCGATAACCGTCCGTGTCAACTTCCTGACCGCACTACTCAAATAATGATAGGTAACGGTGTTGTGTTAGATAAAATCGGTAATTCCACACCGACGAGTAATTTACCGGCGGGAGATTCGGACAAGCAGCAACTTAACGAGTTTGAAACAGCAATAATTGACGCTGGTAAGAAGTTGCAAGGAGATGTCCTAAAAGCCCGAACGCTCAAACAAAACTCCCGGTTATTTAGCGATATGTCACCGGAAGATATCAGGTTAATTTTTCAATCGCTCGCTGATAGGGGAGTAGGGGAAACAGTAGGGGATGGTAATTACCTGGGTTGGAAGATAGCCGTACCCGTAGACGCAGCATCTACAAATAAATAGCACCGCGTCTACATCCGCACTACAAAAAGTGAAGCCCCCACATCCTTATTAGATGTGGGTTTTTACTTGCGATTCCCTGTAGCTTAATAGTTTAGATACGCAGGAGGTATGGAACGTCTACAGCATCTACAATAGTAATGCTACAAAAATACTCGCTGTAGTCGCCAAAAAGCCCACAGCATAAGGATTGCAGCCGATTGTAGACATAATTTTAGAAAGTACGAAATACCTGAAATCGCCTATATGCAAGGATTAAAACCGTCTACAACAAAAATTACTAACTTTATATAGACAATATCTAGATATAAATATAGACTGTATATAAATAATATATATGGGTATCTAGACGTGAAAGATAAAGACAAGACGCTCGCTACATTCCGCATTGAACCAAAACAATGGGAGGCTTTTAAAACTGTCGCTTCAGATGAAAGTTCTAACGCTTCAGCAGTCCTCAATGATCTAGTTGCGTGGTATCTAGCAGGGAACCGAATCAACAAGCTAGACGATAATATAGACACAAATCTAGATGCAATCAACGAGAAGATAGATAAGCGTATAGACGAGACGCTAGACAGTAAGATAGATGAGCATATAGATAAAAAACTAGATGTAGTGTTAAAAGAACTGGGAGAACTGCGGGAAAAGTTGCCAGCCTGACGGGTACTGCCAATAATCAAACCGTCAGGCATCTAGACAATGATATAGACAATATCTCTAAACCTCTCATTCCCATTACTCTAGATTATCTAGATGATATATATCAAAACGCTTTAAGAGTAATAGGGCATGGCGAGCAATCAAAATATGGTAAAGCGGTAAAGAATCAAATCATTAACAAATTAAAAAACAAGTTGAAGGAGTTTGGCAGCAACTCGTCTTCCCATTGAATTAAACCACCGCTGCGCTTTCCTCATTTGCGAAAAACGTGCTACTAGTTAACTCGTACTAACTAATTACTGGTAGCCCGCCTTTCGCCGCTGCGCTAAATGAATAATGGTTTAATTCTAAATACTGGAATATTACGTACATAAAATATTAGAATGCGATGCAGCTAAATCTAAACATTGCGTTCATCAAGAATTCATCTATAGCTATTTACTCATGAGAAGATAATAGGAGATACTCGTTCTTGTAAAGATACATTTGCACGAACGCTAAGCATATATAAACATCTATGAGTACTATAAGAAAACTAGATAACAATTATTCAAATATTCCTATTCAGGAAAATCTTTTAGAGCTACTCGTAGCTGATAAGCGCAGCGTTCAAACTAGGCGAGTATACCGAAGTGATATAAGTATGTTCTTTAAGGAGATGTACCCTCTTACAGAAGAAGCGTTAGCTATAGAACAATTTTTGGCACTGACCCAGTTTGACGCAACTGTTGTAGGGATTCAATATAAAGCTCAAATGTTAGGTCGTGGTTTAAAGGAAGCAACCCTTAACCGTAGGCTCGCGGCGTTGCGTTCGCTGGTGGAGTTAGCACGCAAACTCGGTAAATGTACGTTTCATCTACTCGACGTGAAAGGTGAGAAGGTCACAGCATACCGGGATACATCCGGGTTAACTAAAGACGAATTTAAAAAAGTACTCAAGCAAGTAGATACTAGTACCCGCATAGGGATACGAGACTTTGCAATACTATTACTGCTTTGGACTAATGCGCTTCGCAGGTCAGAGGTTAGTAAGCTTAAAGTCAGTGATTTTAACTATGACAATCGAACACTAAGGGTATTGGGTAAAGGTAAAGGAACTAATTACGAGGTGATAGAGTTACCCAAAGCTACAGCCGATGCAATCTGGGAATGGCTAGCATCTGGGAAGATAACATCTACCGATAATTCCCTGTTTACTGCTTGTGACTTTTATAACGCCGGACATGGTTTAACTGGGGATATGATTAGTAGGATAGTTAAAAAGTATTGCTCCAAAGCAGGCATTATTAAAAGAGTCAGCGCACATACAATGAGACATTCAAGTATTACCGCTGCATTAGATGCCAGTGATGGGAACGTTCGCAAAGTACAGAAGTTAAGCCGACACGCTGATATTAGAACCCTTACTATATATGACGACAACCGCAACAGGCATCAAGGGGAGATGAGTGACGTACTAGCTGATTTACTGTAGTATTTCTCCTCGGTTAACTCATAACCAGCCCGATATAGTGCCACGTTTTCCTTTATATATATAGAAGAAAATAAAAACGTGGCATCATATGCCAAGACTTTCAACAACCAAAAGTTCAGAATGGGGTGTGTGATTTCTCAGCAAAGCGGCGATAGCTCTCTACGAGAAACTTTCGTTGTGATGGATATGTCATATGGAGAGTTATCGCGAGAAATCAAACGAAGTGCCACCACCCCATTCGGACTGCTAACTAATTGATTTTCTGCTACAGCCTCAACTAACTGGTTCGGTACTTCGATAATCTCGAAATAAGACTTAAAGCTTAATATCGTAAAATTAAGCTTAATAAGTGCAAACTCTTAAACTTTACTAACATTTATTTCCACATTATTAAACTTTAAGCCCGGATTCTAAGTACCGGGCTTTGTTGTGTTACTTCTTATGCTTCCTTGGTGATAAGACAGATTTGATTTGTTGCGGAGTGATGTTGTACGCAATGAATATGTTGACTGCATTCTTGGTGCTAATCAAAGAACTTATCCCGAAGTGGCGACGCAGCCTCTCGAACGTGCGAGGCTTGTACTTGGTTACGAATTTATAATCTTCCCGGTTGGGATTTGACGCGGGCTGTGGCTTGGGTTCTGGTTGCGGGATAGCGTTACCAACTTCTTGCTTTAACAAGCGTAAGATAAAATCTCGGACATTCACAATCCTAGTTTTAAGCGTTGGTGCTGGGGGTAGCAGATATTGGATTGGATGCGTGACGGTTTGTGTTTCTGGCTTTGGGTCTACGAACTCTGCTACAACCGTTTGAACTTTAACTATTGCAGTTGTTACAACTTGCTTTACTCGTGGTATTGCAAGCGATGCTTTATGCCGAATTCGCAGTAACAATCTATTAGTTTGTATGCGAACGGACTTCAAGTTGGAACGTGTAAAGTGCTTGGCAATTTCTAAGAACAGCGAAACATCTACACCATCTTTGAGAATGAACTCAACAACTCGGACTGGATTAAACTTATGCGTCCAACCGCTAAAGCTGCCATTAGACTTCCAGGAATCGTAAATTAACTGAACTTTACCAGCGAACGGTGAAGGGCTGCTGCGATACTGATGAGCTTTGGGCAAGTACAATCTACCAATTAAAGTTCCAGCGGGAACGTTAATTCCAAACTGAGGATACAAGTTATCTACTAATTGTTGCTTCAAAGAAAATTCAACTCGCATGATTAAATTTGATTGTTAAAGAACAATCCTTTAATCTGCCGAAGGCGCATCACTGAGTGGGGTAACGTTTTATTCCTATGTGTATAGGGAAATCTAGCAAGTTATTCTAAACTTCAGTAACACTTGCCAACATATACGTAATGACAACAGGCACTAATAACTGAGAGTTAATTCGGAGGTCACAGGCTAAAGAAATAGGGCAGGATGTGATTAAAGATGCACCCTACTGAAGCAGTGTATCTATAAGCATCGACCTATAACGTAATGTCCTTATGCAACCAAAAAAATCTGCTTTAGTTGTGGCAACGTCTTTCACAAGTTTGTTTGTCAGAATGGCTGCTTTATTAAGTGCCTCTGTTATTCTTAGTCCCTTGCCAGCACTAGCAGAAAAAATCCCAGTTTTTAGCGATGGAAGACTAAACGAAATATTCCTTGAATCTGCATCTGTTAGATACAAAGGGAAATTTGTTTACTTTCAGACAGAAAAATTTAATATGTTTGCCGGGTATGAAAAGCCAAGGCTTATGGTAGTCAATCATGTTATGGATTGTGAAACTGGTAACTGGCAAATCACTAGAGCAATTGGTCGTGTGTTTAGTTATACAACACCAGATGTTGATTTGACTAGCGAGTTTCAAGGTAAGACATTTTTCGCAGAACCTGGTACGGCATCTGGAATTTTATATAAGACTTTGTGCAGATAGTTTTAATAAAG
>JAAUSO010000033.1 GCA_012033205.1 Richelia sp. SL_2_1
ATGCTACATTTAATTCGCGAAATTATTACGCGAATTAGCTTTTCACTATCTCCCCCTTACTTCATTTTATTTCTCTAATCTTCAAGTCTTTGCAGCCACTTACTTTCAGCTTATCTTAGTGCCATTCGTTTCTGATAGAATATTACCGCGTTCGTCGTAGGTATAAGCAGTAGAATAGCCGCGTGCATCTTTAACGATTTGCGTTGATGCATCTAGGTTGTAGCTTAATTCAACTTTATTACCATCAACGTCAATGATTTCCCTGAGCTTTCCATCTTCACCATATTGTGTTTTAACTCCTTCCCTACCCAACGGGTCAATAATCTTATCTAAATAATGCTCCCGCTCCGGATTATATTCCATCCGCGTCACATTCTCTTCCCTATCCGTAACGCTGACCAAATCCCCATTATCGTCATACTCATACCTAATCAACTCACCAGAAGGGTCTTTAACAGAAGTAATTCTACTGCTCGCATCTCTTTCAAAGGTTATCTTCTGACCAGTAGAACTCGTAACAGCTTCATCCGTATAAGTTAGCGTATTCCCATTGGTATCAGTAACTTTAAGTAAATCACCACTAACCCCATCAATCTCATATTTAATACCTTCCTTGGTTGTTAGTACATAAGTACCCCCATACAAACCATCTGCGGGGTTGTAAGGATTGCCGGACAAACCATAGTATTTGCCAGTATTTTTATTGCGAATGATATAAGTATCTTTAACTGTCAAAGTGCTGGTAACACCGTCATCCGCTTCAAATTCGGGACGGTACATAATTGCACTGGTAAGCGGACCAACTACCTTAGCCGTTTCTTGATCAACCTTGGGCTTAAAGGTAAATACTTCCCGCTTACCACCAGGTAAGGTAATGTATACGCGACTTCTATCGTCAAAGCCATTTTGTCTACCAAGAATTTCTAATTCTTCAGTAGGTTTACCAACGCTAGTCCTTAAATCAGTATCCCTAAACTCCATCCGCCAACCGTAACCAAAGTCATCCGTATCATTACTAGTTAACGTGTCATAGGTTCTAGTTAAAGTAATCGGAATCCCAGTTACAGGTACTTCCAAATCGGTAAACGACAACCGGAAATTACCAAGCTTCAACTCACCAGCGACATCAACTACTTGGTCAGCATAGCTAATCTTACCGCCATTATCAGCAACTTCTAACCGGACAATATACGAATCATTCTGCAACAGCGATGGGTCAAATTTTTCTGCTAATAACCCATTATTAATCTGCGTGGGATTATCATTACGCCATATTTCTTTAAATTCACTCCCGTCAATCGGTGCAACCAACAACCGATAATAATCTAAACTACCATCATCAGTAATCGTGGCGCGAATCGAAGTTGGTGCCTTGACAAAATCGCCATCGTTAATTCCTTCCAACTTAAAGTCTACCGTCGGTGCTGTTACATCGCTTGGGTCTACCACAAACACATCAAACGTAGCTTGTCCAATATTACCCGCAGCATCGGTAGCTTTCGCAATAGCCCTTATGGTTCCCGCAGTCGTTGCTTTAACAGTACCAATCCCGTTTGCATCCAGTACAACGTCCGTACCATCCACCAACAACTGTAATCCTGCTACCTTAATATTATCAGTTGCCCGCGCCTGGAAGGTGATGGTATCGTTCAAATTGACCGTATCGCTAAGGGCAATTAATCGAACTTGAGGCGCGATCGCATCAGCTGCGACTACTAAATTATACGACTGGGAGTTAGTTCCACCATTACCATCATCAACCGCAACCACTACATTATGGCTACCCACATTACTAGTAGTCGGATTCCACCGCAACCTACCCAAGTTATCCAGAGTCATCCCCTTACCCAAAGACGTAGCATCGAGGGAATAGGTTAAGCGATCGCCATCTGCATCAAATGCCTTGATATCATAAACATAGGTACTACCAGGTATTACAGTAGTTGGAGCAGTTGAACTAATTACAGGGTTAGAGTTAGCACGTGCGGTGAGTGTGAAGCGTTGTGCAGCACCTAGTCCTCCCCGATCAACAGCACCGACGACTATTTGATGCGTACCAGCAGTAGGATTAGTCCAAGTCAGCAAACCAGTGGTGGAACTAATACTCATTCCCGCTGGACTTGACAGCAACTGGTAAGTTAGCGTATCTCCTGCATCCGGGTCAGTTGCCACAACTTGGTAGCGGTAAGTGGTAGTACTACCAATACCAGTCACAAATACTGGGGTAGAAGTAATGCTGGGGGCATTATTTGTAGCGACTGTACCAACGTTGATGCCGTAGGTTTGGCTTGCAGTACCACCTTGGGTGTCCCCAACTGTGACTTCAACATTGTTCAAACCAACTTGACTTGTTGTAGGAGTCCACTGAATAACCCCGTTACTATCAATAGTTATGCCCTTGTTGCGAGATATTGAGTCAATGCTGTATGCAAGGGCATCGTTTTCTGGGTCAGTTGCAATTACTGTATAAGTATATCGTTGGTTTTGAGTAGCTTTTGTTATTGGTGTAGAAACTATTTGTGGTGCCGTGTTTACTCCAGTAACATTTAGAGTAAATTCCTGACCAACATACTGCCCCAACGCATCAGTTAACCGCACCGCTACTGTATGTTCTCCAATTTGGTTAGCTGTTGGGTTCCAACGTAGGGTGCCTGTTGTGACATCAATAACCATACCCAAGGGTGCTTGATCGAGACTCCATAGCAGCAAATCATTATCTGGGTCGGTGCCTGTTAGGTTGTACTGATACTCACGCTCAATATTAGTAACAGTATTGGGAGCAGAAGTAATACTGGGTGCGCGATTAACCGCAAAATTACTGAGATTGAGAGTAAACGATTGAGTATCACTTCCCCCTTGATTATCAGCTACACGCAGCACCACCTCCGCAGAACCAAATTGGTTGGCACTAGGAGTCCAAGTAATAACGTCGTTATTAATTGTCATCCCGGTTGGTGCTGACAACAGGCTATAGGTGAGCAGGTCACCATCGGCATCAGTAGCTTCTATTTTGTAGAAGTAAGTATTGCCCAATTGGGTGGTGGTGCGTGCAGTTGAAGTAATTATTGGAGCACTGTTAGGTCTGGCTGAGTCTACAATCAAATTGAGCGTCTGTAAAGCTTCCCCACCCTTACCGTCGGTAGCACGGATTAAAATTTGCCAAGGTTCCACAACACCAGTGAGACCGGAAATAAAAGTACCGCCTTTTTGTGCATTTGTTGGAGTCCAAGAAACTAAACCAGTATTACGATTAATTGATACTCCGTCGGCAAGCCGGGGATTGGTTGTATTTGACACAATCTCATAAATAATTATGTCTCCATCTAAATCCTGCGCTTTTGCTTGATACTGGAGTTGCTTGCCTACTTGAGGACGAATATTTGGCGCAACATCCGTGAACACAGGAGGGCTGTTTTGTGGTTTAACATCAACTTGGAAGTATTGCAAATCAATACCACTTCTACCGTCCCTAACTCGTAGCATGGCATCAAATTTACCGACTTGCTCTATTGTAGGTGTCCAGACTACAATGCCAGTTAAGGCATCAACTGTCATGCCATCTGGCTTCAAAGATAAGTCATAGGTGAGGGTATCGCTATCAGGGTCAGTAGCTAAAGCTTTGTACGAGAAAGTCTCGCTTACAAAAGCGTTGGTTGGAGCATTGTTAGTAAAGCGTGGCTGATTATTAGGTATGGAGGTTACAGGTGCGCTTAACCCAAAGTTACCGCTACGGAATTCTTCGGCACCAGTAATGGTAAACGTATGAATACCACCAGTAGTAGGAGCCGTTTGGGTATAACCATTTGGCAGCACAGTGCGTACCTTGTAAGTGCCTGGTAGCAAGTTGGAGAAACTGTACCGACCAGTTTCTACCTCTTCGGTTGTCGGGTCGTCAGCCAGCGTCACTGTATTAGGTTCATTATCATCAAGGACTCCGTTGTTGTTTAAATCTAAATAAACGGCGACTGACGCTAGACCTGGTTCTAATAAATACCTACCATCAAGACCGCTAAATATGTCAACTAATCCCTGAACTGACATGATCCTAGAAGCATCGGGATCAATGTTCTTTAATTGGTTTATATCAGCACCAGCGCCAATACCAAAAGCTTTAAGATTGATTTGTGCTGATATAAGTCTACTTACAACCGATGGGTCTAAACTGCCAGCACCATCTGATAAAAAGATGACATTACCCTTACCTACTTGTGTGTTTAAAGCAGTAAAGATACTTTCTGCGGATTCTAAAGGTGGTGTAAAATCAGTGCCTCCACCGAGATCGATGTTTAATACTTCTCTAATATCTAAAATTCCATTACTATTTACGTCAGCATTGGGAGTTGTTGTCACCTGAATACCCGGAGCAACTGGGTTCATATCAAGAATGGTAGCAGTATCACTGAATACAACTACAGCAACGCGAGCCGTTCCACCTAGACCCCGATCAATTAATTGCTGGTTCAAAGCCACCACACTGGCTATTTCGGTGTCCAGAATAGTCAAATTACTATTAAAAAGATAGTCATTTAATTCTGCGGTAGTCCAATCGATGGTGCGTCCATCTGTACTCCCAGAGTTATCAACTATCATCACAACATCTGGCACCAGACCCTGAATTAACTTTGTGTCAAGAATACTGTTGCGATTTTGGTCATTCCATACCAGACCCTGAATTTTACCAAAAGTATCAAAGACTTCAACTTTAAAGTCTTGAGTGCCAACTCCACCGCGACCATCTGTAAGCTGAACCTTAAAGTCATAGTTGCCAGTACTAGTTGGAGACCAAGTAATTTCACCTGTCGAAGCATTGATGACTGCTCCTGTTGGTGCCACGAGCAAACGATAGAAAAGCGAGTCATTGTCAGGATCAATGCCCTTGACTTTATATCTGTATACAGTTTCATTCAAACCAAAAAGGGTTATGGGGTCGCTGATAATAACTGGGGAATTATTTCCATCTTCGGGACGCACCCGAATCTTGAATGATTGCGAAGCTTTTCCTCCTCGTCCATCCAAAACATCTAGTAATACACGGTGAGTACCCAGATCATCAAGATTGCGATCAATCTCTCCCAAACCAGGAATCAGTACAAAATTATTAGATGTGTCAGGTGTTGTGGTACTGCCACCAACAGAACTGCTAGTTGCCCTGAAGTTGTAATCAATAGGAGTAGTGGAGGAACCGCGTACTGCGAGAACATAGGTTCCGGCTTTTTCAGGAGTTACTTCAAAGTCAGGAGTCGTTGAACTGGGTGTCGCAATTGCTGCACCCGATGGTTCGTAAAGTACCCAGTTGGCATTAATCCATTGTGTTGCGGTTAAGTCAAAATTGAATTTTTGTCCAACGGCAGCATAGAATTGGTAGAACTCTACTTCAGCACCTGGATCGAGTCGCCCGGTTACAGGAGTATTAAAAGCGAGAGTAGAAACCGTTTCTAAATCTACCAAACGGAAACTGTAATTACCTGTTGCATTATTATTACTACTAATTACTAAGCGGTAAGTGCCAGTTTCTAAGAGCGATAAAGGTTGATTGCTGTCAGTATTTGTAGACCAAGTAACAACTTCTTTACCGCTAGGGCTGAAGAGTTTAGCGATAATGTTGCTACTTCCAGTCAAACCATCAAAGAACAGCCTGGTACCTGCTGTACCATCAAAAGCATAAATATCTTGTTTGCCCGGTGTGTTAATAAAACCAGGAACAGTGCTGCCAAAATTCAAAGCTTGTGCTGTTCCTACGCGGAATTGGAAGTTTTCTGTGGTAGTAACATTAGTTCTACCACCTACCATCAAAGTATAAATCCCATCACTGGCTAGTTTGGTGGACAAATCGGAGCTACCAAGTTGTCTATCAAAGTTACTTGCAACCAATTGATTACCAGGTCCGTAAACTGCCCAACCAGTACCATTATTAGTGTTCCACTCTCCAAATAAGTCAAAATACAGGTGCTGCCCTTTGTTACCAGTAAATTTATACAGTCGTGCTTGGCTTGCTGGACTCAGGCTTCCTGGTGTATTCGTATTTAACGTTAGATTTGTAGCCTGTGCAAAGTCGAGGAGACGGAAGCTATAGCTGCCTATACTTTTTTGATCTCCATCAACAATTACTCGGTAGATACCAGCTTCATTAAGTGTAAATGGTTCCTGCTGCTGTTCAGTTGAGAGGCGATTGTAAATAACAGCACCGCTGGGGCTGATTATTTGATACCCTATAGCGTCAGTTCCTGTAAGACTATCTAATATTAGCCGTTGACCCACAGACCCTGTAAACGTATAAGTGTCTTGTTCGCCAATGACACCAATGCTGCCGACTACGGTACTGCCCACATTCATACTATTGGTTGTAGAAGATGGTGCAACAACTCGGAACTGGTAATTTGTTTGTCCGCTAGTTGAACCATTGAATGCTAAGACATAATTACCACTAGCTGTTAGAGCAAGTTCTGTATCGGAACCGCTCTGACGGGTAGTGATAATTTGATTTCCAGGTCCATAAAGCGTCCAAGTTGACTGAATACCAGTAAAATTATTCTCAAAATACAGATACTGATTAGCTGTGCCGCTAAAAGTATACAATTGAGTTTGATTCGCAGCAACGTTAGCCCCATACACATAGCCAAGTGAAAACCCTGAAGCAGCAGCATTTAGCAGTCGAAAGCTATAATTACCTGTTGTTGTTCCCGGAGCATCAACAACAATACGGTAAGTCCCAGCCTCCGCAAGGGTAAATAGTTCTCGATTCTCCGATGCCCGTAAATTGAAAATTTCGATTCCACTCGGAGATATCAAACGCACACTGGTTGAGGCACCGTCAGTGATACCGTCGAAGAACAGACGCTGACCCACTGAACCACTAAATATGTAAGTATCTTGTTCGCCTGCTTCACTAATGCTGCCACTAATTGTGGAACCCAAAGAGATACTTGTTGTGGTTTGCACGGGTGTGACCACCTGGAATTGATAATTAGCTTCGCTGCTACCTTTTCCAATGTTAGCCAACAGGTACTGACCAGTACTTGGTAAAATTATTTCAAAGTCTTCACCTAAAACTTTACTGTCTAGTTGCTGTCCACCCGGACTATACAGAGTCCAAGTGTTCGGCGTTGTACCTGCAATCGAATCAAAGTATAAATATTGACCAGCCGTTCCGTTGAAGCGATAGAGGTCTGTCTCAAATCCACCATTCGAGAAAGAATTAAAAATGTTTGTGTCTAAACTAAATGCGGCACTACCAAAATTATCAAGTAAACGGAAATTAACCGACGTATTGGTAGCAGAATTATTACTTACAATCAGGAAATAAGTACCGCTTTCTCCAAGCGCGATCGGTTCGCTATCTAATTGCCCTTGGGTAAAGAGAATTTGCTTGCCACCAGGTGTAAACAAACTAACAGTGGCATTAGGATTATTACTGTTAAGAGCATCGTAGAAAATTTGCTGACCAACCGTTCCATTAAATTTATAGGTTCTCGTTGAACTAGGATTTAAAGAAACATCAGTGAAAGTATTTAGAGTTAGGTCAGTAGTTGCATTTAAATCTATTAAAGAGTAGCGGTATTCGCCGTTACCTTCCAATCTCAGAGTGTAGGTTCCCGATTGTTGCAATTGAACGAGGTTGCTATCAACAGCAGCATTAATTGCAAAAACTTGGTTACTGCTGGGGTCAAGAAGACTCGCTGTTACACCGTTGCTAACGGCGTTAGAAATTTGACTATCGAAGTATACAAAAGTACCTGCCCTTGCCGTGAAGGTGTTATTAATTTGCCCAGTTGTAATACTACCAGAACGTATCGTTCCAAAACCAGAGTTGATTCCACTGGGGGAGGAAATGCTATCTACCCGGAAGCTGAAGTTAGCGCCTGTACTTACTGAAGTATTGCGTAGAGCTAAGATGTAAGAGCCATTAGTTGGCAACAATGCTTCAAAATCATTACTTAATAGTGCCTGATTAACCACAGAACCATCTGGTGCATATAGTACCCAATCAGCGTTCTGTGTAGCCATTAAGCTATCAAACCTCAATCTTTGTCCTGCCGTACCGTTGAGGCTGAACAATCTAGTTTGCGAAGCAGATAAACTACTACTAGTTGTTGCCGAAAGTGCGAGACTGTTTGCGGAAGCTAAATTATTCAGCACAAAGCTATAATTCCCGATTGCGTCACCTAACCCATCAATAATTAAACGGTGTGTTCCTGTCTCTAAAAGCACAATCGGATTGCTGTCGGTGGTGGTATTACCGTTCCACACGGTTACTCCACTAGGGCTTACAAGATTTGCTGTGAAATTGTTGTTACTGATTCTAGAATCAAAGTATAAGCGTTGCCCTAAAGTAGTGGCGTTGAAAGTGTAAACATCTTGCTCGCCAAGTCTACTGATACCTGAACTAACTAAGCTTCCCAAAGTCAGAGCAGTTGTGGGAGATGTTGAAGGTACGACCTGAATTCTATAATTAATTGGAGTTGCAGTACCGTCCCCGCGCAACATAAGATAGTAAGTTCCACTACTAGGAAGTACTACTTCAAAATCATTGTCCAGTGGCTTTGAATCAATAAGTTGGTTTCCTGATCCATAAAGCAGCCAGGTAGCATTGGGGGAAGCAGTTTGGCTATCTAAATACAGTCGGTTTCCCGCATTCCCTGTAAATTTAAATAGGTTAGTTGATGACCCTGGATTTAATGTGCCATTCGTAACCGAACTCGTCGTCAATGTTGCAGCGGTAGATAAATTATGGAGTCGGAAACTGTAGCTACCTTTCGTTTCTTCTACACCTTCAACAATCAACTGATAACTACCATTTTCTAATAAAATAACTGGATGGCGTGTAGCATCTGAATTAATTCTAGTATTAAAAATTTCAATTCCACTAGGACTTACTAATCGTGCGTTAATATTGGGAGATTCTTGCAAAGCATCTAAGAATAACCTCGTATCAGCGCTGGCTGAAAATCTGTAAATATCTTGTTCTCTTGTTTTGGCAATTTCACCAGATACTGTACTGCCAAAACTGAGTGATGTTAAAAGTGGGTTATGACTAACTAGCCGGAATTGATAGTCAATTGGACTATCGCTATTGCTCTGTATTACCAGAGTATAAGTGTTAATTGCTGGTAGCGTTACTTCTAAATCAGTATTTAGAGTGCCTGTGCGAATAATTTGATTGCTAAGACCGTATAGTGTCCAAGAAGCATTTGGGGAACCTAATTGAGAATCGAAATACAGACGCTGATTTGCAGATGTAGTTGACAACCGATACAAATGAGTTTCTTTACCTGAGTCGAGTCGGTTAGAAACATCAGTATCCAAGTTAATCGAGTTAGCGATCGCCGCATTCAACAACTTAAAGCTGTACGCACCCGTTGTAGCACCATCCCCATCTATTACTAAACGGTAGGCACCATCTTCTTCTAAAGTAAACAGACCCGAATCACTACCATCTAATCTGTAATTAGTGAAATACTTCTGTCCATCTCCACTGGGACTTATCAGGGTAGCATATATTCCCGCGTTTGCAGATATTGTGTCTAAGTATAGCTTAGTTCCTTTAGTACTTGTAAAGGTGTAAACATTTTGTTCGCCCTTTTTAGAAATGTTGCCATTAACGGTATTGGGAGTACTATTAGTTCCCAAAGTCAGCGGTGTAGAATTTGAGTCGTGGCGAATGATACGGAAACTGTAACTTATATTTTCGTTGTAATTACCTTTGCCCCGCAATACTAAAACGTACTGCCCATTAGCAGGTAGCTCTACCTCCATGTCATTCCAAGCGTTGTCAGTGGGAGTAGAGGCAATCACCTGGTTGTTCGCATCATAAATTACCCAGTCAAGATTCCTGTTACTACTTAGGGTTTCTAAGTATAACCTTTGACCTGCACTGCCATTGAAGCGGTATGCGTCATCTTCCGAGCCAGGAGTGAGTACGCCAGTAATATTTTGTTCAAAATTAGCTACTGGCGCTGCGTTGAAGTCAATTAAGCTAAAACCGTATTCACCTGTAGTCCCAGAAACGACCAAGCTGTAGTTGCCAGTTTCAGTTAAGATAACGGGACCTTGGTAGTTAGTATTACTATCAATTAACTTATTCCCACTAGGAGTAAATAACTCAAATGTTTGAGAGTCGCTACCAATCAAAGAGTCAAAATAGATACGGTCGCCCCTAATTCCACCAAAAGTAAATGTATCGCGTTCACTGGAGCTAGTAATCCGCTCGATCGCAGTATTGCCCAGTACCTTTATTGTTCCTGGTGTCCATGTAATCTCACCAGTGGCTGGGTTAACCGTCATCCCTTCGGGTGCGAGCGCTAAATTGTAGGTCAGATTATCGCCATCGGGGTCTGTAGCATCAGCATCATATTTATACTCAGTGTTAACTACTGCATCTACTTTCGGTGTAGTAGTAAATACAGGGGGACGGTTAAACGGTGCATCAATTACTGATAGATTATATCTTTGAGTTTCTACCCCACCGCGACTATCGCTAACTTCCACGACAATTGACTGGTTGCCTCTGTTACTGGTGGTGGTATTCCAAGTAATCAGCCCAGTCTTATCATCAACGATCATCCCAGTAGGTGCCACCAACAATTTATAAGTAAGTGTATCCTCATTGGGGTCAGTAGCATTTACACTATAGCGGTATTGCTGCCCAGCTATAATTTCAACAACAGGTTTACTATCAATTATTGGCTTTTTATTTAACTGTGCCAGTACCACTAAATCGGGTTTGAACTGTATGCTATTCGGGTTGTAGAATACCAATGTACGCTCAAGGGTTTCTCCATCTTTATTAAGTTTGCCATCTGTAACCAAGCTAGAAAAGTCGTAGTATGGCATACCATCTGGTGTAATACCATCTGGATTGCGTAATACTACGCTTGGGTCATTGATGTTTTTGACTGCAACTAATAAAGGTGTATCAACGCTATAAGTACCCGTATTGCCAATGGAAATATCTGTATAGAGTAGCTTTGTATCTGCGTTGTAGCTAGTACGACCATATTCGGGCGCTAAACTATTCGATACATCGGTTAGCAAGTTGAAGTTAGGTGTTGTCCCAGGTCTAATTTCTGTTGCAAATGTGCTTTGTGTCGGTGCAGTAGTACCCACAGGTGCCGCAGTCAGAGTAAAGTTAGTAATCTTGACGTTAGTAGTAGTGTCGCTATCGTTGTTGACGAGACGGAAGATTAATTGTGCTTCTCCTGATTTGACACCGATCAAATTCAAGCTGACAGTTCTAGTTGTAGCATCGTAGCTTGCACCAGCACCCGTTGCTGCACCTTCACCTTCAGTGAGATTGAAGAAAGTATCTCTACCTTTGGCTATCGTATGAACTATCGAGTTACCATCTTTATCAACTAATGCAACTTCAAATGCGTCATTTATAGATTTGAGGTCATTTAAATCAAAGGTGGGGTCAATCTTGAAGCTGAGAATTGACGGATAAGCAGGAACAAGCAATGGGAAGCTGCGCTGCTCCCTAAAGTTAGTTTGTTCAGCAAGGGTTATTTGACTGCCAATAATAATATTTTGCGTGGTTTTGAGTCCTAGGGCATCAGTTGCTGTTAAAGCAATATTGAACAAGCCTAATTGCGAATTGTTCGGCGTACCAGTTAATGTAGCAGTACCATTACTTCCGTTCGTGAGAGTCAACCAACTTGGTAATCCTGTTGTGGTAATGGTGCGCGTATCTCCCACATCAGGGTCCGCAGTAGTGATATTGTAGGTGAAAGTGTTATCAGCAGAGATGTTCGTGTTTGCAGGTGTGCTGGTAAAGCTGGGTGCCTCATTGACGTTGGTAACACTAATGATAAATTCTTGGGTAGTGTCTGCGCCATTAGCATCAGTACTGCGAACTGTAATGGTATGCTGATTATTATTTTCAAAATCAAGCAGTGTATCCGAAGCTACCTGCAATTGGTTATTGACAATGCGGAAACGTCCAGACGCATTATCTACCAAAGTATAGCTATAGCTGCTACCTGAACTCGTATCATTCGTGTTCAGTTGACCAATAACTGTCCCAGTCGGGCTGTTTTCTGCGATCGCGTTATTGGTTAGGGTGATAGTAGCTTGGGGCTGGCGCGTGATGGTTGTAGAGAAAATGCTAGTATTGCCAGCAATATCTGTAGCCTGCGCTGTAAATAAATTGTCTCCCATCACCAAGGAGACCGACGTAAAAGTGAATTTACCAGTACTGTCCGATGTTGTTACTACGTTAGTTTGCTGTAAAGTTACAGTAGTGTTTGCGGTCGTTTGACCTGTCAAATTTACAGTAGCTAACTGAGTTTTACGGTCGCCAGTTACACCAGAGTCAGAAGCAGCATCCAGGTTGAAGGTTGGTTGTGCTGGTGGAGTGGTATCAAGGATAAAACCAAAACCCTCCCTGGACACCTCTTGGAACCCTCCTGAGTTCCGTTTTGTTGATATATACAGAGCATATCCGCCATCTAATAAGGGACCTCGATTAATTGTTTCTAAAAGAGTGCGGTTAAAGATATTAACGCCCGTTTGTCGTTGCAAATACGGCAATATATCTACATAGTTAGCTTCTGGAATGTTACCAATACCTGCTTTCCATTGAGTAACTTCTTCGGGGAATGGGACTGTTACCCTGATAGTTGGGTCACTTGTAACCTTATCTGTGTTTGTAGAGCCACCGGGTGCAGTATCGTTAATTAAGTTGAACGAAGTAAACTTTGGTGGTCCGTCGAAGAAACTTGATGTTGTATTTAAAGTCTCGATACTCTGCGGTTGAGATAATGGGGAAACAAGTGGTGTCGAAGTGGTGCTACCTGTTAACGGGTCAACGTTTTGATTATTTAACTTGTAATTATTTTTATCAGTATTGAGATTAGTGGTTGTTTGGGGCAGAAAAAATGTGGGTTTTTGGTCAAAGACAGTACCAACAGATGGAACATAAGTTGCTGCGCCTTTTTGCGTGCTTTTAATTGGGTCACTTACTTCCGTATTACTATCTGGAGTAAGCTTGTCTAATTCTTTACTAATGAGGTCTGAACCACTAGGTGCGTCAAATGCCTTGAGAAATTCTGCAAGTGGTGTGTTGTCATCAAGTGAAGCTTGTTCTAATAGCGAAGGAGGTACAATACCACCGTTGTCGAGTCCGTTTTTAACCAAGTTGTTAGTGCCTGCCATGTTGTGTTTGTCTGTTATAAATCTGTTTTTTTAAAAGGTCTTAAAATTTAATATATAGGATATAAAAATATTGCACATGGGCTTAAGTCCCTTATATTTACTTGGAACTAAAGCCCGATTAATTAGTTTTTATTTGCCAGATTAAAGCGATAAAATCTCGTTCTAAGTTAAACTACCGCAGCAGCATAATTTGTGAATACATTACTGTTTGCTGAAGAGTTTGCTTCTTCTTGAATCATAAACTTGGTAGTGACAACTGACGAAAAAGTTTCTAAATTAGTTTGCCAATTCTCAATGATTTGATGTATGTTAGCAACACGTTCTGTATTTGTTTCACCGCTTACAGAATAGCTAAAACTACCAGCAAACATCACAATTGGGATGGTTATTTCCTCTGACGACTCGCGCAGTGCTGCTTGTGCAACATTTAGATACAAAGGAGCGTGAGGGAATTTGAACAATAAGCTAAGTGATGCTTGCATGGATGCTTCATCCTCAGATTTCAAGAGATTCGGAGATATCAGGTTTTGTTTGATGTAATCGCACGCTGCTTCTTGAGATTCAAAAGGTATGTAACCTCTAAAATTAATTCTGATGGTTTCATATTCTACGTTAGGGAATGCTTGAATATATTTATTAACACTATCGGCAGCAATAATAGATTCAAATTCTTTGTCTTTAATTGCCTCTATAACTAATACTAGGTCTTGTTGAGCAACAAAAGTTAAGCCAGACGTTAAGGTAGTTTGAGTGTAATTTGTTGTTACGATGGAAGGACTCGCCTCTGTATCGGATGCTTCTATAACTCCAACGCCTTTAAGAACATCAAAGTTGACGAAGCTGACACTATTATAATTTTTAGGAGCTAAGGCAAATTCTATATTTGAAACAGAAAAGGCTAGTTGCATTTTTCATCCCCCTGATACTAATTTGATACAGTCGCGCACTCTGCTTTTATCTCGCGTGTCGCTCGTATTTATAACAAGACCACTCCTACCTTTTTACAAAACTATTTGAACTCGTACAATAGGAGAAATTACGTATTTTGATTTTTCCTTAATAAAAGTTGTATTTCCAAGTATTCTAGGTTGCTAGCATAATTATATTATTAACATTGGACTTGTATTCATAGTGCATATACAGGGAGAAACAGTACAATTACGTAACCAGTAAACCAAAAAGTTTTTCCCTGCATCGCGATCACTTTGATGGTGTCTCAAGCTTAGGCTTTTTAAAAACTCATGTTTTGAATCACCTCACTCTATTGCCGTATTATCACGTACTCTAGTTCTAATAAATAGGGTTGCTTTTAAGTAGTATCAAGGTTGCCATCATTATAATTACTAAGCAATCCTTAAGCAGGAAATTTGTATTTAAAACAATACGACCATTTTAAAGAAGTCGGAAGTGAAGACTTTGTGTTTCCGCTTGGGTTGGGGGTTAAAATCCTTATCTCCAGAAAGTTACTTTCAATTTCCGACTTCTATTTCAGGCTGCTTTCTCGTACCGAAGTTTATTGCTATGGCACACCACATTCAACTCGGCAACCAAACAATATCACCCACGGAGTTACCCCAACTACTGGCGGAGTATCAACTATTGCCACAGTTTCAACGCGAAGTAATCATTAACAAAGCCATTACTGATATCGAACTAACTCCCCAAGAGAAAGCCAATTCTATAGAGCAATTCTCCCAACAGAACAAACTGACGACACCCGAAGCTCAAGCTGCTGCACAACAACAACTCTGTATCACCTCACAGCAATTTGAAGCCATAGCTACAAAAGAATTGCGGATAGAAAAATTCAAAATCGCCACATGGGGCAATAAACTCGAACAATACTTCCTCCAATACAAACCCCAATTTGATCAAGTTGTGTACTCCCTCCTCCGTACCGAAAATAGTGAAATAGCACAGGAATTATTCTTCCGCATCCAAGATGGTGATGCCACATTTGCTGATTGTGCCAAACACTACTCACAAGGAACCGAAGCACAAACAGGTGGTTTAATTGGTCCAGTTCCAATTAGTCAACCCCATCCCGCAATAGCGCAGAAATTAGGCACATCTAAAACGGGACAAATATTACCACCAATGAAGTTAGAGAATTGGTACGTAATTATACGCTTAGAGAAGTTGATCGGGGCGCAATTAGATGATGCCACCCGTACCACCCTCCTCAATCATTTATTTGAACAATGGTTGGCACAACAAATTCAAAATACACCAATTTCAATTGTGAATGGGAATAATTCTTCATTAAACCAACCCCAACTATCTATAGCACTCGCAGTTTAACCGTCATCTATTGCCATCGGATTACGTAAAAACACTGTTGTCATCATTACAGAGAGCAAGCCATCCTAAGACAAGTTTTGTTGCGTAAAAACACATAACTATAAATGCAATTATATGACAACTTGGGGTAACAGCAATCGTTTGATTATCCGGCGTTTCCATCAGAGACGGGAGTAATGCAATGACCACCAGTACCGACATCTACCAGGAGCTTCTAGCTAAAATCACACCGTTTGACCGTCTTGACTCGACGGTGTTAGAGGGTATTATTCACAAACTCCAACCATTGCGCTACCGGATGGGACAGGCAATTCTAGTCAAAGAAAACCTGCCTGCAAATATTTATATTCTCCACACCGGACAAGCACGGTTATTGGGATACTGCCTCGATTCAATTGCCCCGCAAACATTAGAAAAACTCGAACCAGGTGCAATAATTGGTGCAACAGGTATTATTCGAGGTGTACCATGCGAAACTGCGATCGCATCTACTGAATCGGTATGTCTCACCCTCAAAGTATCTGACTTTCAAGAATTATTGTCTCAACAACCTGACATCGCAGCGTATTTCCGCAACCAATTAAGTTTAATTGAAGCATACGACTTAATCGGAGTAGAAACCAATCGTCGGGGTAAAGTTGTAAACGATTTGAAAGAATTAGCAATTCGATCTTTAAAACACGCTACCGTACTCAACCTACCACCTGATAAAATTCCACTTTCTCAAATCGACCCCAATCTACTATGGTTAGTCAGCAGTTCGGGTAGTAACTATCCTGTTGGCAGCGTTATTGATACAACCAATAATCAACAATACATCCAATCTACAGATAAAGGAATACGGCTGATCGGGTTTACTGACCCCACATTATCATTCTCGAAAGCCAAAGAAGAAATATTATATGAAACATCAATTATTCCCAACCAGCACTCTTCCATACCATTCGCACCCGAAAAACCAGAAGTAGCATCAGAAGCAACTAACAAGCAGATAAAATATCCCTACATTCATGGAAAAGGATTAGTTAATGCAACACTTGCTTGTTTCCAAATGCTAGCATTATTATGGAATATGCCGTGGAAACGCGATGTACTTAGACGTGCATTAGAAAATAACTATAAGCGTACAGGCAATATATCGATTGAAATATGCGGTGCTGTTGCCGAATTGATGGGTTTGAAAGCACAACTTGTAGAAGTACCCGCAGTTGCAGTATCAAAACTTCCTACACCCGTATTACTTTCCTGGCAAGACACCTTTGCAATACTTTACCATACTACAGAAAAAGAATTAACCCTCGCCGTCCCCGAAACTGGAATTGTTCGTAAAAAAACCGAAGCATTCATCGATATTTGGGGTCAAGATGGACAAGTATTACTATTACAATCAACGCCTGAAACACCGAAAAAGCGGTTTAATTTAAGTTGGTTCCTGCCATCAATCAAAAAACATAAAGCCGCACTAATCGAAGTCTTTATTGCATCGTTATTTGTTCAACTCTTAGGACTAGCTAACCCATTAATTACCCAAGTAATTATTGATAAAGTCATTATCCAAAATGGGATAAACACTCTTAATGTCTTGGGTGGTTTACTCATTGTCATAGCAATTATTGAAGGTATAGTTACTTGGTTACGGACTAACCTATTTGTCGATACTACCAACCGTATAGATTTAAGTTTGGGTACTGAAGTTATCGACCACTTATTAAGATTACCATTACGCTACTTCGAGAAACGCCCCGTAGGAGAAATATCCAGCAGGATAAACGAACTTGAAAATATTCGCTCGTTCCTCACAGGTACAGCATTAACAGTTGTATTAGATGCTATATTCTCGGTAGTTTATATTTGTGTAATGATTTTATATAGTTGGTTGCTGACCATAGTAGCACTAGCAACTGTACCATTATTCGCATTACTTACATTTATATTTGCACCAATTATTCGCAGTCAAACTCGTACAAAAGCTGAACGCAATGCCGAAACCCAATCATATTTAGTTGAAGTGGTATCGGGTATTCAAACAGTTAAAGCCCAGAATATTGAACTAAATTCCAGATGGAACTGGCAAACTCGCTACGGTAAATATATTAGTTCTAGTTTCCGAAATGTAATTACTTCCAATACTGCTGGTTCATTGAGCAATTTCCTCAATAAACTATCTGGCTTACTCTTATTATGGGTGGGTGCATATTTAGTATTGAAGCAAGAAATCACGCTAGGGGAATTGATTGCATTTAGAATTATTGCTGGTTACGTTACAAGTCCGTTATTACGATTAATCCAACTGTGGCAAAACTTTCAAGAAACAGCATTATCCTTGGAAAGATTAGCCGATATACTAGATACTCCTCAAGAAAGCGAATTAGCTGGTAAAAATAATATACCAATGCCAGCAATTGTTGGTGAAATCAAATACGAAAATGTTACCTTTAGTTTTGCTAAATCCTCTAACCTGCAACTCAATGGTGTCTCAATTGAAATCCCTAATGGTGCATTTATTGGAATAGTCGGACAAAGTGGTGCTGGAAAAAGTACTCTCACCAAGTTGATACCTCGATTGTACGAACTTGATGCGGGAAGGATTCTCATCGATGGGTATGATATCTCAAAGGTGGAATTATACTCGTTGCGTCGGCAAATCGGGATGGTACTGCAAGATACTCTTCTATTTGATACCACCATCCAGGAAAATATTGCCCTAATAGTACCTGATGCTACACCAGAAGAAATTGTAGAAGCAGCACATATAGCTTGCGCCCATGACTTTATCATGAACTTACCCAATGGATATAACACCCGTGTGGGAGAAAGGGGTTCGGCATTGTCAGGAGGACAAAAGCAAAGAATTGCGATCGCACGAACAGTACTCCAGAATCCACCTTTATTGATTATGGATGAAGCAACTAGTGCGCTTGATTACGCTACCGAAAGACAAGTTTGTTCAAACCTACAAGCTGCGTTTAGAGGACGCACCGTATTGTTTATTACCCATAGATTAGCAACTATCAAGAATGCTGACATTATCTTGATGATGAGTCAAGGGAAGGTAGCAGAACAAGGCACTCATGACGAATTAATGGGAATGAAAGGTCTTTATTATTGCTTGTATCAACAGCAAGAAGCAGTTAGCTTTTAGCTTTTAGCGTTTGAAGAAAGGAATTAAGCATACGTTTAGTTTCAACTAGTTCATTACTCAATTTTTCATAACTATACTAACAAGCCCATTTTTAAGCAACATATGAAACGTTTTTTATCTATATCAATCTCAAACATTCACTTATTAAAGCTAATAGCTAATCGCTAAAAACCTATGAATAACAGCAATAGTAACGGCAATGGTAAAACTAATGAATCAATACCTACAATGGTGTCCATGCAGCAATTAGAAGAATTAGCTACCTTAGTATCACAACCATCTGATAAAATTCAACCAAAACCACCTAATCATGCACCACCTTATATCCCAGAATTTGAGCAACCTGCTATATTAAAGCAGTCAAAAAATTGGTCGAGAGCCATATTATGGACTTTGATGATAGTAACAGCAGGTACATTCATTTGGGCAAACGTGACTAAAATTGAAGAAGCTGTATCGGCAACAGGAAAACTCGAAGCATCGGGTGCAACAAAAGATGTTCAAGCACCAGTTGGTGGAGTAGTTAAAGAAATATTTGTTGAAGATGGGATGCAAGTTAAACAAGGTGAAAAGCTACTTACCCTCGATAATACGACTTCCTTAGTTCAAATGGAATCATTGCAAAAAATACGTACTAGCTTGATGCAAGAAAACCAATTTTATCAATCGCAATTAAAAGGTAGCAATTCGGTAGATGTTACCTTACTGCAAGTACCCGCATCAATGATAGATTTAACTAAAAGTCGTGCCGCACTGTTAGCTGAAAATCAAGTTTATCGCACTCAATTTGATGGTCATTCCAAGAATAGGTTATCCTCAGACCAATTAGAAAGAGTTACCTCCAGTCAAGTAGAATTAGATGCAAGGGTAACTGCATCGCAATCAGAAATAGAACAACTCCAACGCCAATTTGAGCAAACTAATATTAAGATTGCTTCAATTATTGATACCCTGAAAATGAACCAGGGTATTTTAAATAATGTTAGCTCCTTGGCTCAACAGGGGGCAATATCCCAAATTCAACTTCTCAAACAACAAGAGGAAGTGCGTAATGCTCAATCTCAACTTGACCAACTTACTCAAGAAAAAGCCAGATTATTAGCCGAAATATCTGGTGGAAAAGCTAAATTACAAAATACTTACGCAGTATCCCGTAAAGATTGGCTTGATAAAATTGCTGTAAATAATCAAAAAATTGCTGAAATTGACGGTCAACTTACCAAAGCAATAGTTGAGAATAATAAGAAGATAGCCGAAACTGATTCGCAAATTAGTCAAACCCAGATGAATCTTAAGTACCAGGAGATAAAAGCACCAACCAGCGGTACGGTATTTGAACTCAAGGCAAAATCTCCAGGGTTTGTAGCATCATCAACTGAACCCATATTAAAGATTGTTCCCAATGACAAACTTTTAGCAAAAGTATTCATTACTAATAAGGATATTGGTTTTGTAAAAGAAGGAATGACGGTTGACGTGCGAATTGATTCGTTTCCCTTTAGCGAATTCGGTGATATCAAAGGTAAACTTGTGTCCATAGGTTCTGACGCATTACCACCCGACCAAATTTATCCATTTTATCGATTCCCTGCCAAAGTCGAATTATCTAGTCAGCAATTTTTGGTATCCCAAAGGAATATCCCCTTGCAGTCAGGGATGGGAGTGAACGCAAACATTAAGATACGCGATCGCAAAGTGATATCAATATTTACTGATATGTTTACTAACGGTGTAGAAAGTTTTAAGAATGTAAGGTAGGTTTGACTCAGTACCCCTGAAGACGGCGTACCAATTTAGTACTAGTCGAAAGCCCTACTTTTACGTTAAAACCCAATTTTTAAATCTAAAATTTGAGCGCAAAAATTATTCTAGCCTTTAAATTTTGATGGGTGCGAAGCCCAAACCCTGATTAATACGTGGGTAAAAACTTCACCTTAACAGGGGTAGTTTGACTCAGATAGCTTCGCTTGCTCATAAAGGAGATTGCAGTGCTGTAAGATAGCTCCAATTCTTTTAACACAAGTGCTCTAGCTATGGGGATGAAACCAAGGCAATTAAACTTAGACTCATTTTAACGGGATGGTGAAGTTACCACCGCTACTATCAAATAGAAAAAAGTTGAAGCCAGCAATAGCTTTAATTGGAGTTTAGTCAATCAGATTGTAGCCTCACGCCGATTATGTAGACAGCGGTTATCGTTATTACTTGCTTTCTAGAAAATATCTAAGTATTATCGCACGGAACCGTGCGAAACAAGGTGTCGATAAATACGACGGCTATGGTGTTTACGCTACAACTCTTTATAAAAACATTCCACACGTTATAGCTAAAAGCACCTGTGAAAAACGGGCGTTATGATGCCCCGCATTAGAGAAATAACGTTAGTAAACGAGTAATATAGCGGATTGCGCGAGTATCATCGCTCGTTTTAACGGAGTGGTCACAGGTGCGGCTCGCTCGGAGTATCAGTCTAATTCAATACCTCGCTTAACCGATTTTTGTCTTTGTTGCAGTCTTTCCCTTTCTTGTAGAAGCTGTTCGCGAAGAAGTCGTAAATCATCATTCCAAGTTTCACCCGCTTGAGGCTTGACTCTACGAGTTTCTTCCAATTGTTCCGATACTTGTTTGGCGAGTTTCTCTCCAGAAGATGTAGCGCTATAAGCTAAAATAATTTCGCCACCCTTTGACTGAATGCGTTGCAGTAAATGTATCTGACTTTCTGAAATAGAACCATTTGCTGTTAGAAATACCGTTGGTTTTTTAGGCTTTGGGTTGAGCGATGCAAGGGACAATACTTCAATCGGCGAATCTGCTAAAGCAACTTGAGGTAGTTTACCTTCGTTAAACCCTATACCAAACCAGCCTTCTGTACGACTAGAACCTAATGCTACTCCATTGAATTTCTCACCTACAATACTAGCTCCCGTTATTACGGTTCCTTGCTTTAAATGTTCTCTACTGGGGGCAATTAAGTAGTGCTTAATTACAGCATTCCCTTGATTATCAGCATAGATACGATTGTGGGAATGCTCTGTTTCTAAAACTTTGTCGCTAATTCCATAGGTGTTGGTGAGATAGCTTTTTGCTTGCTGCCATTTCTGTTCCGAAGAGGAAGGTGGTTGGAATTTAGGTGTGGGGTATTGGAGAATTTCTGGTTTTATCTTCTTCATAAAGTTGGCGATCGCCACATCGGAACCAAAGTTATCGGCGAGCCAACCAATGCTTTCACGTTGTTCTACATCCAAAACTGTTTGTACTAAATCGATGGGATTTTCTCCAGTTTCTTCAGAATTAGAAGAAGCAGACTTGGTAGCAAACTTGTTGTCGTTAATCATCAGTAACCTGTCTGTACTAAGCCAAAGTAAAGGTTTATTTTTATCGCGCTCGAATCCCAGTTGATAGGCTACATCTTCCAAAGAAATATCATAGGGCGATTTGGATAACTCTTCTAATTTCTTTTTTTGAATCTGAATTTGCAGCTGCAACTGTTGGTTTTGTCTTCTTAATTCATCAGCTTCTTTTTGTTTTGCAAGTGCAGTTGCTTCGATCTCCCGACGCTGACGTTCCGCTCTATCCCTGTCCCTAGCTTTATCGCG
The DNA here is from genome assembly GCA_012033205.1 of Richelia sp. SL_2_1. GTDB lineage: Bacteria > Cyanobacteriota > Cyanobacteriia > Cyanobacteriales > Nostocaceae > Rivularia. Next base: position 22,189 of record JAAUSO010000033.1, read on the forward strand.
CAGTACTTCAATATTATCTGTTTGAGGAGAATTAATATTAGTGTAATATCGTCCGATATCAATATGTGTCGCCTTACTTCCCCGTATCCCGCGTTCCAAACCAAGGGGTTTCATCGCTTGAGCGTAATCATCTTGCCATTCCCGTAATAATTTGGGAGAACCGAAAAACGCACTGGCATTGAGTTTACCGCGTTTATCAATTGGCACCATATGTGCGTGGATGTGGGGTGTAACCTCATCCAAGTGAGCGGCGGCTGAGATTATGCGATTGTGCGGAACGGAAATTCCTTCGGGTGTAACGCTAAATCGTTCCTGCAACCATTGCTTGTTGAAGTTGAGCCAACGGTTTAATTGTAATTGTTCGTATTCACCGGGTTCTGTTTGAGTACTGGGACGAAAAAACTCCGGGGACGCAGATAAAACTAGTTCTACACACAGCACGGCATTCTTGCGAATAGTTTGATTGCCAATATGATTAAAGGTTTCTTCGACTAAATTTTGTTCGGGATTGCCCATTAACCAAACATTCTCTTTATAGGGATTAGCATTGAGCGTTTCTCTATCGCGTTGAACGTGACTTGCAGAACCCGCAATTTGTCCCCCAGTTTTTAGTTTTTTCGTTAAAAAAATTGCGTATGCCATATTATGTAATTCTTAATTTTTATAGATGTTGTATCTGCGGCTCTGTGTGGCGCAAGGTAATTCGTAATATTCATAGAAGCGCAGTGCTTTTCGAGCCTATGCTTGTGTATTTTATGTATGTGAAGTAATTAAATAGAAAACGAGTAAAGACTTATTTAATTGTCGAAGCACCAACTATATTTATCTTCTTCAAATAAATTATCAGTTTGGGGTTATTAAACCGTAAGTCAGTAAAGAGCGTCCTTCAATATTTCTCAATCCTTCTATTTACAATAAAAATAGATAATCAATGAAGGAACTTGAAGGAATTAAATAAATTCCGTAATAAGTACACTCTAGGGTTTAAAGAAGGAGCTAGCGCAACGCTCGTGTGCGGGGAAAATGGCAGATGCCGAGCGCTATTTACGACGCGGAATTTAATACAGAAGTTGGAAGAAGGAATAATTCACAAGAAAGACAACAGAACTTGGTAAAGGCAAATATTAGTGGTAGATGAAACGCACCGCTAGCGGCTATCCGAGAAAAAAATTAAATTTATTATTCTGCCTGTTTACATATTTTTCAGGTAAGTATTAATCCCCATTAACTTGTCTTAATCCTTCTTATACATATCTGGAGAATCCCCAAGAATAATTGAGCATAAAATTGAAATGAAATTAAGTTTCTATGTTTCGATGAATTAGGCAGGAGGGCTAATAAATTAATTACGAATTACGTTCGCGTAAGCCTCACTGCAAGCGCTGTTCCGATTTGGTAAAACATTCACCCAAATTACCTTCAAGCAGCTTGACGCGGATGCGCCATATCGCGTAATTCCCCATGCTGGTTAATATGCTCGACAAGCATTTTAGAATAGCCACCTGCTTGTTCTAAACGCTCCAAATTGCCGACCAAAATAAACAACTCCTTGGCGCGACTTACAGCCACATTCAGTAGATTTGGACGGCGGTTGATAAACCACAAACTATCCGACGGACGACACTGGCGAGTTGATAGAATAATCGCTGATTTTTCGCCTCCTTGGAAGGTATGAACCGTACCAATACTGCCAGGAGAAAAATCTTGCCAAACTGATTGCAAATGCGATTTGAGCGCATTCGCTTGACGGCGGTAGGGAGAAATGATTCCTATCGTTTTATCGTTGTCTGACGAATCAATGCAGTAGCCCGCTTCGAGTAGTTGAGCCACAATTCTTTCCACCGCCAACACTTCAGCCGGGTTGGTGTGGGATTCGTATTCACCGCTCACATGGTATGCAATTAGGTTGGAGCCAAGCAGTGATGGTTTATCTGGGGTTTTGACAACCATGCCGTAATTACAAACGCGATCGCAATATGAAATAATCGGCTCCACGCAGCGATAGTGTTCTTTGAGAATAATCCCTTGTCCCATATCTCCGGGTTTTCCGCTTGCACCAGCAGCCCGATGGTAGGCGGTAGCAGTACTGGTAGCTGTAGGGCTGTAGAGGTCGTAATATTCTGCTGTTAGTCCCCGTGCATTAAAAGCTTGGTTACAGTACTGTTCTAGGGTTTGCTGGGTTAAATTCATCACTGGTTCGAGCTGCATGGGGTCGCCCACAAACAATGCTTGTAGAGAGCGCACTAACACCGGAAACGCTTGGTGGAGTGGTATCATCCCGGCTTCGTCTACAATTACCCGGTCAATACAACCGCTGTCGGGGTAGGGGAAGAGGTTGCGGATTGAATGCAGAGTTGATGTAAATACGGGGAATATAAGGCTGAGGTTGCGGTAAATATTGCGCCAATCGCGTGCTATGGTGCGGAATGCATCCCATTCGCCGTTGAGAAAGGCGATATAAGTTTTGATAGAGCTAATCACTTCCGAATTGCGTTGTAAGGCGATTAGTTGCAGATACTGCCACGATAGTTCAAACAACTGCACTTGTAGGTGATGATTTTCGGTGTTGCTGGGGGTACAGTTTTCTTGGATGGGAATTGATGCAAGTTTCTCTTCAAGCTGTATTTTGCGAGTTTTCATCTCTTCAAGACGACGAAGGGCATTTGACATATTTCCTAAATGTTCGCGCCATTGGTTTGCAGCTTCTAATTGCGCCGTAAGAGTAGATTTAGCAGCAATTAACGATTCTCGCGTCAACGGCATTTGAAATGGAAAAGGTGTCGCCAGGGTTGCAGATATGGGAATTTCAATTTGTTGGTACAGTCGTTTGAGAATATGTCGGTCAGTAGTTTTAGTCAATTGTCGCCAGAGTTTGACTAGCCAGCGTTGAAATCTTGTCCACCAATTATTATTTCTGCTTTTATTTAATCCGTTTTTAGTACAGTACAATGCACGAATTGCATTATTTAGATGCGGTTCTATTTCCAAGTAAGCATCAAATGGGTATTGGGAATAGTCAGTTTTAATAAGTTGCAGATTGAGTTGATGGGAATCACCATTACTCCGTAGTAACTGAGAGGAATCTGTACTAACTGCTCTTTCCTGGTTGGCTATTTCTTCTACCAAAACTTGAATATCTACATTCAACCGTTTCAATAATTCGTTATCAGCAGCTTGTTGTTTTACGTAAAATTGGTCTTGGTTTTGTAGATTTTGAATTTGGTTTTCTACTGCTAACAATTGAGCAGATATTTCTGCTAATTTGCTTGCGTCAAAACTTTGTTGTTGCAACCAATCAAGCGCAGCCTGTAGCTTCGGCAGTAATTGTTGATTAATTAACTCTTTACTACCTCCTGATAAATAAAAACGTTCCGTTCCTGTTATGGGGGATAATCTTTCCTCAACATTAGTTACTGCCCGATTATTAGTACTGGTAACTAAAGTTAGATTGCTTATATCTTCTCCTGTTTGTGCTAAATGTAGCGCCCTTTTTACTACTTGCTGCGCTATGAGATGTAGGGTAATCGTTGTTTTAGCATTACCTGGTGGTCCAAAAGCTGCGGTAAGAGGATTTTTTTGAGCGTGTTTGAGAACTGCGGCTTGCGAGTCGGTTGGGGGATGGGTAGGAAAAGCGCCACTATACAATGTTTCATGGGTTGGTTCTTTGGGTTTCCCAAACAAATATTCGTAAGCAGGATGTCCCGGTTGCGCCCATGAATGTGGTGTGTCCAGAATTTTCTGCAAATCTTTTTTTAAGTTGTAATTCCAATTTCCCAAACTGCACTGAAATAGATAAGGATTGCGCTTGGTTGTGAACGGTTTGGGAGGTACTTCAATCAAGTCAACAAAATCCTGTAAAGTTTGAAAGGGTTTTTTAAAGGTCGTTTCTAAAAATACTTTTAACCCTTCAAGCGTTACTAAATTTTCTGCTTCCTCTTCATCTAATTCGTAGAATTCCATCAAGTTAGGAATGATTGGTTGAAAGCTGCAACTATTTAAGTCCCATCCTTTAGCGCGATAATTGCCCGTAAATATTGCAGAAATATCAATCGCAAATAGGGGATAAAAGCGGCGGCTGTTATCAATGACTCGCCAAATAGAAGGAAACGTCACGGCTATTTTAAAATCATTAGTTTTACCTTTTTTGACAACTTGCTGATATTGCTGTTTGAGTTCCTTGAAAGTAGATTCATGCAATGAGAGATTGTCGCCAATGATAGAAATACCTTTATCAAAGATTTGGTTGCTATCATCGGCAGCATTGATTTGCGCTCGGCAGAGGTTTTCTAGGTAGAAGAAATCTAGCCAAGCATTTAATATCTTGGTAATTTTTGAATGGTGATTGGACATTTTTATAGCGTTTAACTAAATCTTGACAAGGAGCAGCAGCATCAGTTCCTGCGATTAACGTGCGATGGGATTTATACCCATAACTTTCATTTTTTTCTGTGTTTCCTCTCTTCAACCGAACGGTGGTGCTTTCTTTGGAAGACAGTACAAAACTATTTCATGACTATACTAACTTCCGCATAATTTTGAAAAAAATATCAAGCTGAATTAGCTGCTATAAGTTGTTCCAATTGGTGATAAGAGGTTCTAATTTCGAGCGCTTATGGGGGTCTGACCAAAGACGTAACTTTTTAATTTGACTAAGTACAGACGTAACGCGCTTTGGATAATCGCCATTTTCTGTTGACATTTGAGTTTCTTCTGCCAAAGCTTGGGTATTATTAAGAGCGCAGATTTTTTCTTTTATTGTTCTCAAAGACCAGTTTTGGGATACTACTTGTTCTAAAAAATCTACACGCTGCGACTGGTCTTTAATTTTGTTAATAAATTTAGCTTTTGTGTACTCAATCAAACCGTTTCTCAATGCTTGTTGAATATCTGGAAACAACTTGAGTAAGGGGAGTCTTGAGGAAACAAACGATTGCCAAGATAACCTACCAAGCGCATCAAACAAATTTTGAATTATTTGATATTTGGAACTAACCAAAACGTTTTGGTTAGAATTTCCTTTTTCTTCATTCGCCATCTTATAAAGTAGGGATACTACACTATCAGTTGGCATTTCCAGTTTGATTGCAAGCAATTCCAGAATGCCTTCTGTTTCTTCAAAGGCGTTTAAATCCTCCCGCTGCAAGTTTTCGATCAGGCGGATTTCCTTAACCTGGTTATCGTCAAGGAAGAGTACATTAACCGGAACCTCTTTTAAACCAATTTTTTGAGCAGCTTTAAAACGGCGATCGCCACAAATTAGTTCGTAGGTGTCATCCGTCAGGGGACGCACTATTAGGGGTTCGAGGATTCCTTGTTCTTGGATTGATTGCGCTAATTTATCAAGCTTTTCTGGGTCAAAATAACGCCGGGGTTGTTGTTTATCTGGGAATATTTTTTCTATAGATAAAGTTCTCAGTTTCTGCGAATTCTCTTTAGTATCTGCACTATCTTGATTTGAATCCAAATTGTTGTCAGCAGACTTACTCTTTTTAGAGGAATTATAATTCGATTCTAAAAGTGCATCAATTCCACTAGAAAGACTAGAAGTTATAAGTTTTTTGCTCATGATATCTTCGATTGCGACTGTACTCTAATTAATCAATTACGTTTTTGTACTCGTTGGAAATTAAATGAAGGGAGCTTGTGCGGAACTTATCTATTCCAATCCAGATGGTTTATAAGAACGTTCAAACCTTTTTCACTCGAAACAGAAACGTTTCTTTCTATTCATCTCCGAGCGCGATAGTCTTCTAAGAACGCTTTTATCACCTACATTGATTCAATACCATTAGCTAATTCTTCAAACACATTAACTGCTGGATGTTTGGGAGCGTGCATGGCGAGGGGCATTCGCTTTTCAGAAGCATCGGTAAATGCCGTACTTCTTGGCACGGGAGGAAACACTTTTCCAACTTGAGATAGAGTTTCTTGAATCGTTCCTAATGCTCTTGTATCGTGAGAATTACGGCTATCGTATTTTGTAGGAACGAAGCCTGCTACAAGTAAATCGCGGTTGATTTTTGATTTAACTCTTGCAACAGTTTTTAATAGTTCGCTGCTTCCTTCAAGTGATTTAAAATGCGTCTCAATTGGTACGAGAATGTAATTACTAGCAACCAGCGAAATGTAACTCAAAATCCCTAAACTGGGAGGACAATCAATCAAGATATAATCGTAGTTATCCTTAATGGGTTCGAGTGCTTCATGTAGGCGAAACTCCCGCATATCAGCATTAGCAAGCTGAGACTCAGCCAACGATAGCGCGATATTTGTTGGTGCTAAATCCATGCCATTTATGCCTTCATGAATTGGCAGGGGTTGCTCCTCAACTACAGCATCATAGATAGTTTTCTCCAACTCTCTAGGAACTAAACCCATGAAAGTTGTTAGCGTTGCTTGCGGGTCCATATCAACAAGCAACACGCGACGATTTCGCCGGGAAAGGTGATAGCCCAAATTTTGGGTAAGCGTGCTTTTCGCTACCCCACCCGCTTGGTTAAATTCGGCTATGATTTTGGTCATACTTTGATGTCCAGCTATGAGTGTAAATTGGTAAAGACACACGTATCCGCCACAGCGATACGCCCCAGTTATGGAGCGTGACACTGTAAAATAGCGCATCTGTATACAGTTACGTCAGACGACAATACACGTAACAGTCTGTACTTGTAATTCTGTAATTACAGTTTAAGACTGTTTTATTAAATACGACAAGTTAAAACTGTGAAGATTTTCTTATTTACTCTTTTTTCGCTCTAAAATTACTTATACTTCCTTATTAATTTCCTCTGCATCCCCCGCATTTAAGCGGTTTTTTAATCGGTAATCATAAGAGCGAAAAGTAAATAATTAAGTAATGTTAAGAAAAATGGCATAGTAGAAGAATATTGAAGTACGGCTCCTTCTTAACTACCATGCGTTTTTATTACTCCTAAAAGCTTATTTTAGGAATGAACATTAAACTCTGGCTTAATAAGTCATATTTTCTTCATTAATTAAAAGCAGTTTTATGTCCCGTGGCATAAATAAGTAGTCAGAAATGATTCGTTCGCTAAAACTATTTGCTTTCAGGAGCTTAGAATAAGCAGTTTTATGGAGCAGCAAATTGCATGGATTCAAACGAGAAAGAAATCTTTCCTTCTCTTGTACGAGATATACGTAAAAAGATAAACCTTTCACAAAGGGAGTTTGGTAAATTATTTGACCCTCCCGTTAAGCAACAGTCGGTTGCTTCTTGGGAGCGCGGGTTAACAGTACCTGACCGCAAGTACTGGTCAAAACTAGCGGAATTACTAGATATGGAGGTGGGGCGTTTCTACGAATATGTAGGTACAAATGTTGCTTCGGGAGCTAATGTATTAGAAGATATTGCCGTTAAAATCAGGAGTTTGGGTGCATCAGAACTCAACTCAATTAACGAACTTATCGCTCAACAGTGGACGAATCTTGAGAAAGAACCGGACTCAGCCGATAAAACGCACTTGCGAATTCTGAGAAAAGGGGCTGCAACCTGGAACCAGTGGAGAGAAAAACATCCCTCTATTAAGCCCAATCTAAGAAGTGTCGATTTGAGCGAGATTAACTATATTGATTTAAGCCAATACAATCTTGCTAGTGCTGACCTAACTAATCTTAAGGGCTTTGCCACTAATTTTTATCAAACTAACCTTGTTGGCGCTAATTTAAGTGGTACAAATCTGCGAAATGCAAATTTTTGTCAAGCTGATATGAGGGCTTGTAACCTCAGTAATGCTGCTATCCTTAATTCACACTTACTTGAAGTAAATCTTAATGAAGCCAATCTTAGTAATGCAGTTTTAACGGATTTAAACTTGAGTCAAGCTAGTTTAATTAAAGCCAATCTTAGCAATGCTAATCTTACAGGAGCAGATTTAAGCGATGTGAATTTGCGACAAGCGATAGTAGATGGAGCAATATTTGTTAACTGTAAAATTGCTGGAATTAGTTTGTGGGATGTGGATTTAACTCATATCAAACAATCGGGTAATCTTGATGTTTCTGCGCTTAACAAAAACGGCATTAAGCAAGATGATTTAGCATGGGCGTTGTTTTGCAACTTACGACATCAACAACCAGAACTTTTTGAAACGGAGAACTTAAAGAAATTTCTTGATGAAGAACAAGAAGTTATACGTATCGCGTCCGAACTTGTTGAAAAATACGGTGGGGAATCGCCTGGGGGTAATTCTCGCTTATATACAAAAATGCATGATTTTTCGTTTTATAAAATTTATCAAAATTTAGATTTACTAGAAATTATTGTTAGTAGTGAAGATAGTTTCGCGGTTATTTTACGAGTAAATAATGGATGTATAGATAGCAATATAAAACCGAAGGATATCAAAAATATTAAAGCGCTGCTGGAGTTAGAAAAAAATAAGTCCCGATAATAACTATATAACTATTAGAGGAATTTAATTAGTTGCTGTTAGCTAAAAAACAGGTACTTTTAATCATATAAAATTATTTTTACCAGCAATTAATCAGCATTTATTTTCTTAAAGTTTTGTTATGCTACGTTTCCTATAATAACTGTCGGAGAGTATAATTATTTATGTTCTAGAGTCGCTTTTACTCTTAAATTTTAAGCAGGTAATTGATATTATTGCCTCTAATCTGCTTGCTGCTGTTTTTTAACTGCACGGGCGATGAGGGGAGCTTTCTTTTCTAATCCTTGTAGAGTTAAATCTCCATCCAAATATAATTGATACCATGATTGTCGCTGGCGCAGAACTCGTTCATCCGAGGCGCAATCGTAACCGTTTCAAGGTAAATTCTGCTTTCTGACGTTGTTGCTCCGGAACTTTATCTGTTAACACCAACTGTAAAGAAGGAAGCAGAATTTCAAACCAATCATCTCCCAAATCAAAAGGGTCAAGTACTTGGTCATCAAGCGTACCTTTACAACTATTAATCCAAGCAGAAGCAAAGCGTAAATTACTCCATTCGTAAGCCAAATTGCGATAATTATCGCGGCTAAGATAATGTTCTACAGTACCTACTGGTTCGTACATTACTGAATATGCACAAAGATTGTTAAAGCCATCGGCTAAATTACTTTTGAAAGATGACCAATAGTCTCTAGTTCCTTTTTTGGGGTCGGGATTTTTTGCTAACCAAGCATTTCCTGGTTGCCGTGCTTTTTTATCAAAATCTGGTGGTTCTGGCGGAGGTTCAAACGGTATCATCTATGTGTTATAACCCCGCCGACAAACCAGAATTTCTTTTTTCTGATGTGACTATCCAACGCGCCCAAAATGGGTCGTGTCCGGGTAAAAGTCTTTGCAATTGAAGATGAATTTGTGGTTGGGTTCTCAAGTTTTCTGGAAAAACATTCAAATCGTCATGGCGCATCCAGGCTTCTGCGGCTTCAATTGCATTTTCTGCTTCTTTAGAACGGGCTTGTTTGAGTCCAAAAATTTCTGAGGTTAACCATCCAACTATATCTCCTTGTTTTGACCAAGGTATTTCATTAAGAGTGACTTCTCTATCTTCTAATTCAAATAAAAATAATCTATCTTCTTCCTCATTAAAATCTGGTTCTAAGGAAGCAAGCACCAGTGGAGAATGAGTAGTAACTAAAGCCTGTATATTTATATTATTTTGTAATTCACACGCCACATCTAAAATAGCTGGTAAAATTACTCTTTGCCACTGGGGATGTAGGTGAGATTCAACTTCATCTATTAATAAAACTATTTGATTTATTGGCTTTTCTTGGCGCAGTTCAGAAGCTTTTTTATGTTCGTACCAAGTCCACACTAGTAGATAAGCTAATCCCAAAATCCGCTTCATTCCGGCAGAAGCCTGAGTTACGGGAACGTTACCATAAGGCAGATTAACTGTAGGAATATCGCGCACGTCTTCCACAGAAACTCGCGTTGGTTCTCCAATCTCTATCCATTCCGAGGGATGAGGTGCAAGTTTTTTAATAACGTTAGAAAATAGTTGAAAGGGATATTTATTAGGTTGATTTTGCCATGTAACCCAATCTTGAATCAAACCGTTACAAAGAACTTTACCGTTTAATTTTAAGCCATTCCAAAGCGTATCTGGATTAAAATTATAAGCATTATCCCGTTTACGTGCGGGGTCAAAAACAGAAAAACCACCATCAACACGCACGTAAATAATTACCTCTTTTAATAAGGGAGGCATTTGTAAATTACGCCATTGTTGTTCGGAGAAATCAAAGTCACTTTGATATTCTTTTATGTTTTTTTCGGTGCTAACTAGGCAGTTAATTTTGGGGTTTTCTTCTTTATTTCGTTGTGGATAAGCAGATTGGTCTACCCAGTTTCCAGTGATTACCCACCAAGCAACATCGAGTAAAAAACTTTTACCCAAACCGTTATCGCCCGTAAATATATTGAGTCTATCGGCAAATTCAACATCAAAATGGTCAGCCGGACCAACTTGCTGGAGGTGGATTTCTTTTAACATTTAACTATCCAAATCTAATATAAACGTGAATCGATTCTCTAATCATCCCCATTTCCCTACCGTTCGTTGTGGTGCAATTTTAGATTGTAAACTTACCAAAGAATGGATGTGAATAACATATAGGGGACAGCGAAGGTTTCCCAAGTGTCCGTTAAACTCAAATGTAAGCGTCGTTGTACGCTCTCAACTACGTGAGCGCCTTCTTAGTCGCAACGGCACGAACTAGTCGCAACAATAAGCGGGTATCCGTCAATGTATAATACAGAACTTCCTACTAATCAGTCTGACTTTGCAGAACTACTCCGCCGAGTTTTGGCGGGTGAAGAAGTTGTTCTTTCTCAAGCTGGCAATCCCGTTGCCCGTATTGTGCCTGTTACGAGACAGCCATCACCAAGAATTCCAGGATTAGACCGTGGTAAGGTGGTTATCGCTCCTGACTTTGACGAACCCCTACCGGAGGATGTTTTGAACGACTTTCTCAATCCCCTAGACATCCACAATGAAAGCATTACTTGATACCCATGCATTTATATGGTGGGTTACAGACGATTCCCGACTTTCATCCACGGCTCGCGGTATAATTGCTGACGAGGGTAATGTAGTGTTCTTGAGTGCTGCGAGTGCATGGGAAATCGTTATCAAAGTACGTTTGGGAAAACTGAATTTACCAGAACCACCAGAAACTTACATTCCAAGTCGGTTGACAATGAATCGATTCTCCAGTCTACCGATTCAAATGGTTCATGCTTTACAAGTAGTAAATTTACCGGACTTTCACCGTGACCCTTTTGACAGAATAATCATTGCTCAAAGCCAAGTGGAGAAAATGCCGATTGTAACTGTAGATACTCAAGTCACTCGGTATCCTGTTGATGTGATTTGGTAACTTGAAGGCGTGGAACGCCCTTCAACACTACCACTGCCAGTTCAAGCCGTCGCAACGCCACACTCTAGGCGCTCTACTCCGAGGCGCGTTCGGTAAACGCTGACTCCAAACTAAACGGCAAGCACCCAGGATTACCATCTGCCCAAGCTTCTGCCTCTGCTACTAACACGGAGCATCCCGAATCCAAGTAAAATTGGTACTTGGCGATTTGTTCCAAGCGCGATCGCTCTTGCCCTAGTAACAAACGTCCTGTTATCACGCAATAAGTCCTTACCGCTTTCTGGGCATCGGATAACGCTTTCAGTCGCAATCTAGTAGCTTGTCTCAATTCCTCAATTTCTGGGGAAACCCCAGAGTCCGTTGATCCAAATGCAGTTGGATTGGCGGTGAATAGTCCCTTTTCTGCAATGCCGCTTATATCAGTCGGGGCATTCTCTACGGGTTCTGGTGGCGCAACTTCTGGCTTTGATTGCTCCAAAGCCGTACTACCAGCACCTACACCCCTAGAGGCGCTTTCCACGGGTTCTGGTGGCACAGCTTTCTCGGAAGGCGCAGTACAATCTGCTTGATCGAGATTGATTGATAAGTTTTTATTATCGCCATTTTCAGCCGCGCCGCCGCTCTGTTGGTATTTAAAATGCTTATCAGAGTTATTTTCTCTCGATTGTAAATGGTTTAAAGATTCTAATGAATCATTTGAATTAGTAAATTCGTTGTTGGAATTGTTGCAATTGTTAAGATTATTTACATTTTCAATAATTTCTGGATTTTCTAAATTCTCTGGATTTTCAATCTCAGAATTTAATTCGTTATTTGAATTATCAAAACAATTTTCAATTTCAAGATTTTCAATTTCAGAATTTGGTTGATTGTTGGAATTGTTAAAAATATTTACATTTTCAATTTCTGGACTTTCAACTTCCACGCACTCAACTTGATCCGAGACTTCGGAAGCAGACGACTCCCCCTGCGGGGAAGCGTCTGCGGGAGGCAGGCACAAAACCTTCATATAGGGGAAATACCCGTACTCGCCCATCTGGTAAGTGTTTCGGACGTTTTTATTTTGGTCAACGCTTATTTGCTGGTTAAAATACCCGTACTTGTCCGTCTGACAAGCATTTGAGCTATTTTCTGCCCAGGGGTCTTCCACATAAAAATTCGGATGCCACAGGTGGAGATATTTCCGCAGCGTTTCTCTAGAAATGGTTTTACCAAAACTACGTTTGTATTCAGCACAGAGCGCCAAAGTTCGGTCGGTTATTCCTTCGGGTAAGCCCGTACTCCATTCCAATGCTTTTACCGACCAACGAATGCGCCTTTGGGCTTCCTGGCTGCGCTGTTCGCTCTGTGCTTTACGTCGGTCAAATGGTATTACGTTATCTTTGGTTTTGGGTTTTCTAGTGTTCCCCCCACCTGCAATTATCTCCGCAAATGTGGCTGCAAAGGTTTCACGGGGGCGTTCTGGGTAGCTGGCATATTCGGAATACCATTGTTGTTAATACTGTTTCTAGCCCATTGACGTATCCTAGCTTCTATTTCATGTTGGTGTCCGCAATATTCTGTGTAGCCAGGGGCGTTTGTAGCGACTTCTAAGGCGTATTTAACTAATTCTTCGTACTCTAACCCCAAAAATACTATTCCATAGCCTACAAGGATTTGTAGATAGGTGTTTGTTTGTCCTTTTCCCGTCCACCCGGTGGCGATGATTTCTTCCCAGTCAGTACGCCAAGAAAGAGCATCTTTAGAAAAAGATTTGCTGTACCTTTCTTTGGTTATCGTTTTTCTGGCTTTTCTGGCGAATCTTTTAAGTTTTGTTAAATCTTGGCGGCTTGCTGCGCGATCGCAGTGGTCTAAGAAGACTTCTACGCTGTCGCCGATTGGTTCCAGGTCGTCATCTAGGAGTAAGGCACCGCTATGGGGCTGCATGGGGCAGCGGATAGCGTTGTAGTTGGTGACTGTGTTGCTACCGTAGGGTTTGGCGTTGGGAAAGACTTCTAGATGTCCTTGGCGGATGCTCAAACCTGCTTTTCTTAATGTTATTTCTAAAGCGCAAGCGAGCGAGAAGGTAGGTATTTGGGTTTCTAAGGGGATTATTAGGTGGTAGCCACCGCTGTGACTGGATTGTATGGGGACTATATCGGTGATGCCAATCGCTTCTAGGGCGTATCGGATTTTTTTAACGGATTCTGGGTTATGGTAGTCGCCGCCGTTATCTAGGTCAATTACGCCGAATTTCGTGGTGTTCCCAAAGCGGATACCCACCAGTTTGGACGAGTCTTGGTGATAGTTCCACAGCGTGGAAGCTTGCAGGTAATAGCTAATAGTACGCCATGCTGGTTTTTCTTCTTTGCACGGTGCAGAAGCTACTATTGCGCCATGAGGGTGGTAGAAGCATTGTACATAACGCTTGCCCACGGGGTCGGCAGGTGAATGGGGTTTGTGTTTTTTGTTGTCAGAAGCCGGACGGCTTGAAAAGCGGTTATTTTCTGGTTTTTTTGGTAAATACATATGGCTGCTCCGATGCTTGATGATCGGGGTAGCCGCAAACTTGTTTTGGTTAATCTCGTTCCGTGTAACTTAGAATGAAAATCTTGAATTTTTTGCGCTGGGGTATTTTTCCAGCGTGCTGAGACGAGTGCAAATCGTCTCGCGGTTTTTTTCAGTCTTTGGAACGGATGGGACTAGGACTACTACAACAGTAGGAACTAGGACTATCTCTAGGCGGACAACAAGGCGAACTACCGCTTTACTGCGGTGTTTTCTGGTGTTTCCTTCTTAGTTACACGGAACGGGATTAACCAAGCACAAGGCGAACTACCCAGCTTTTTCTTGCGCTAAAGTCAGGATTCCCTGACATATGAGAATAGTTTAATTTTTTACAAATACATACTTCCTCCTTGTTTTGGTTACTGAAGCGAACAAGAGTGGAGGGTTTCCGCGTTTTTGTGCAACTGTCTACTACTTTCTTTTTGTGAGCCGGAATTTAACGATTTAAAAAATGTCCAATTGTGGCAAAAAAAGCTGTACAGAGAGACGCAACTTGTAATAAGATGTGTGTGTAGCACAAAGCGGAGTCATCTCTGGTTAAGACTTAAACAGTAATTGAAAAGCCGTCCAAGCAATCCACACTGGTTAGGTTCTTTTAGATATAACCCTCCGTTGAATATTCAATTTTTAGGGCAAAATTCGCTTACTTTAAGCTTTTTTGCCCTTTAAACGTTTTCATTCATGTACAACCTCCTTAAATAATTTAAAGCCCCTATCAATTAATAAGAACTAATTTTACTTTTTGCTGCTCCTGAATATCGCAGCAAGAATTGTTCTGCGTAAACAAAACTAATGCACTTATCATACTATTGCCTGGGAGCAAAGGTAAAAGAAATTGCAAAAAAGAATAAAAAATAGGCGAGAGGCGAAGAAGGTTGATTTTGTCTTTTATCTAAGAATTCTTGAATGGCGATTTCTAAAGCTTCTGTAAGTTGAATTTCGTTTTCAACACAATAAACCCGAAAGCTTTGAGCTAACGATTTCGGGGTAAGACCTGTAATTTGCGAATAGTTAGGGTTGCAGTTTTTCCCGTTAAGTTCTAGCTCAAACTCTTGAATCAGCGCTTTTTCAATTTGAACGCTGAGCATTTAGGTAAATGTAAACGTTCAACTAATGGCAACGATGGCAGGTCTAAAGGGTTAATTCTTGCTACATTCACTGGTTATCTTCTCTTTGTTTGCGCTCTCTACGTTCAATCAATGCTCTTTTGACTATTGCGAGGATTAGCTGCGGTACACTTCTGAACTCTTCTTCAGCCCACCGTTGCAATTCCTCATAATCTTCTGGCTCAAAAGTAACGGTAGTTCTGGGTTTTTTGAATGGCAACTCCGAGCCATTTAGCAGCGGCTCGAAGTGATTTATGAGAGCAGTTTCTATTTCAATTAGCAGGTGGTGTTCACTGCATTCAAACCATGCAACTCTTACTGATTCGTTTAATTCTTTAAGCTGTTCCCATCTGTGATGACCTAACCAACGGTCACGCAGATTAACCGTTCGTCCGATATACAAAACACTTTTATCCGTTAGAACAAAGTATACGCATGGCTGTCTTGGTAGCTGTGAACGTTCAGTTAATGGTAGGGATGGCAATTCAAGTGGATCAATATTGTAATAGTTCATGCGTTCTACTTATTTTGGTTTATTTCTTCTTCGGTTGAAGGAGGTTGATTTTGTCTTTTGTCTAAGAATTCTTGAATGGCCACTTCTAAGGCTTCTGTAAGTTGAATTTCGTTTTCAACACAATAAACCCGAAAGCTTTGAGCTAACGACTTCGGGATAAGACCAGTAATTTGCGAATAGTTAGGGTTGTTACGTCTGCCCAATATCTCTTCCTTGAATACTTTATATAAACCATTTTCCATTTTTACCTTGCAATAACAAAATTTTGATATATTGCGCTGTTGCAACAGCGCAATATTGTGTTAGCCTAGCATCATAAATAAAAAACCCAAAATCCTTACGCTGCCAAAATTACAGCCTATTTTTGGGGCAAATTCGTATTGCCGTTGAGCCTATGAGCAAGGGTACATATATAGGTACTTATGAGAGGAGTCTAATTACATCAAAACATTGAAAACTCTTGCCCAGAGGTTATTTCAAGCCTTGAAAAAATGATTTTCATTCAATTGTTGTCCAACTTATCAGATAGGTGTCCAAGGGTATTGATACATGGTTCAAAGTTATTGACGTACCTGATAACTAAGAATTTAGGGATAGCTATCTACTTGATACATCACCTCCGTATATCTATGTAGTATTAGTAGTAATTAATATATGACAAACAAAAACTACTTAAGAAAGTACGCTCAGCTCAGAAGCCTTTACGAGCAGACTTTAGGAAAGAAAATCTCGGATATAACTTGGTACAGGTTGGTTGCTTCGATGAAGCGCCACTTAGGGTTTGCAGTAGAAAATCCTTCAAGTGAAGCGATAGTCAAGTCAGTTGCACAATTCAAGTCACGCTATAAGCGATTTTCGTTTACGAGTGAAGATTTCCAAGAATGCTGGAAAGTCTTTCATAAATATAGAAACAGTAATCAAACCTTTACTTGTGACTCGTTTCTACACGACTTGACAAAAACATTAGAGATAAACGAAATACCTAGAAGCACAAAATATCACTGGTTTAGTCGCTGTGGATTATCTTATTCAGCCAATAAAAAGTTCAATAACGATGATTTCGCATTAGTTGCACTTGGTGCTGCCAAATGGGCATTTAATAAGCGCATTACTGGCTCAAAATTTAACACGCCCAAACCTAGAATTGAAGTTTTAGCTATTGAATGAATATGACTCAAGGACGGAATTTCAAAATCAAACAATTAGAGTTAATTATCTTGAATTAATAGTTTAGTAACTGGAGAAAAACGACATGGCTACTACAAAATTTCAGAACAACGTTCGGACAAGATTGTACAAGAAGAATTATCAGGGTTTTTCACAAAGCGATTTTTTAGAAGCTGCAAAAATTATAGGCTGCGATGATTTAGATAACCCTACCCACGAACAAATAAAAGCAGGGGTACAGTACTTGATTGATAAACATAATCAATCTCTAGCTTTGACAGAATCAGAAGCTACTCAAAGAACGGAAAATTCAACCGCCATTACCAATCAGCAAAAAGAACAATTAATATCAGTACAAGCTGAATCGTTGGGAATAGAGTTGAGCGAATCAGAAATCACAGATATTTCTCAAACCGTTAGCGATTCATTTACCGACTTCGTTAGTGCTGTAGAAACTATCAACTCATCAATCAAAGATTATGCACAAAGTAAATTTGATGAAGTTGAACAAAAAATTGATTCTAGCAACAGCAACCTGCGTGACTATATCAATAAGAGAACTACCAGCTTGCAAAGAAAGAGTGTAGAAGGAGCTATAACAACAAAGGAGGTACTAGAGCAAAAAAGCTCTAGCCTCAAAAGCTTCTTCAAAAGTCTCTCAGCAGCTTTCAAAACACAGTAATCACTTAACGTTTAGCAGAGCATTCAAGCTGCTATCAATCGTTATTCCTGCTTTATTCTTAATAGATTACTGTTACCAATCAATCAGCTATCACTTCAAATACCAAGCCTACTTAGAAAGAAAAGACAGAATACAGCAATACCAACAATGGATGCAATATCAATGTACAGAAATACTAACAGAAGAGAGGATTAATCGCTGTGAAAAATACTGGCAAGCTAAAAAACTTGGTTTCTTCCAAATCGCGCCACCTAGAAAGACAACTTCGTGGAAAATTCAACGCTTCCACAAACCTAATTTACAGGGCATTAATGGGCGACCAAAAAGCACTTAAACTAATCGGTCAAATGGGAAATGATGGAGCCAAAATAAGCGAATTTGCCCCCAAAGTTAAAGACAACATGATTGCTGCTATTAAAGGAGCAGAAGATTTAAATACAACCCTAGCAGCCATTTATAAACAAGCTGGTGTAAGTGGAGAACGAATAGAACGAGAAATACAATCATCCATTCTCGCCGACGATAAATTAGCAAATCAATTAGAAGAACTAAACCTTGACTTTGAAGGAGCTAAGAGCAAAGAAGAATTGCGCCATAAACAAGCTAAAGAACATATTACATTAAAAGCTTGGGTAGACCGTCATATGATGTCAATCGATGGCGAATACAAGATGCTGCAAGAAGAATTAAAGACAGAAGTAAGACAGCAAACAATTGATTTACAACATGATAAAGAACTGGGTAACTATTATCTTGATGCTGGCGATAATGCTAGAGACGATTTAAAACCCAAGAAACAATATGCAGGTCGTTCAATAATTCAAAAAATCAAAAATGCAATTCTTGGATTCTAGTTGTCATTCGCAAGTTAGAAGTTGGAGAAGAGAAGATTCACAGGCTACCTTTCAAACATTCTTCCCTATAACTATAACTTTGATGGGAGAAGTTTGAATAATCAAGTAAGAATACTACCATTTATCCATCTTCCTTCTTCAATTATCCTTCTTTTTTATTCCCTCTTACTTCATTAACATATGTTAGATAAATTTGAAGATTTAGAAGAACAAGAACATTCAGAAACTATCCCAGATACTCAATTACCCAAAGACTTAATACAGCATCTGGAAGAACGTAAAAAACATAGAAAGCAAGTCATTCAAACAACGGAACTAGTACAGAAATATTTTATAAGTTGGTCGTTAAGTACTAGCGGATTTTTTCTTGCACGACTGCTTTTATTAATCAACGGTGGTGCATCTTTATGGCTTGCAGCAGGACTATGTTTTTCTATTTGTTCAATCAGTTCAATAGTTGGTTTATCTGGGTTTAGAGCTAATTATAACGACGGATTTGAGGTTGAAGGAATGGAAAAACCAGTAAAAACAATAGGTGGCTTTGTAATCGCTGCTGGAAGCACTTGGCTAGCTATCAAAGATTATCAATACTTCCAGCAAATGACTACAGATAGCGCCTATCAAATCAGTGCAGACATTCAGACTATTTATCAAGAAAGACCTTGGTTAGACCCCTGGTTATCAATTGGTATTGCGGCATTCATAGTAATTAGTTCGTTATTTCTTATTAGCAGGAGATGAGTAAAAATACGATTGAACTATCAGCTATTGTCATATCAGCAGTAGTCGGCTTAACCGGCTTCTGCTTTTCTCATTCACGTCAACCTTACCCACTAGCACAAATACAATTCTGTCCGCAAACTGCTAATAAAAAAGAGAACATTTTAACTGATAATAATATTGCTAAAAAACTTAAATATTATGACTTAGAAAAAGCACAAAAGAAACTAGATAGTAAATACTGCCATCAACCAAGATATGTCCTTGCAGAAGAGTGGGATAAATATAACAGCTACGGCTCAATTATTCCATACATGGGTAGCACAATTAGCTTAGTAAGAATTATCCCTAGAGATAACCCTTATCAAATATACGGTAATATAGCTTCCGTTCTAGGATTGTGGGGTATTTCATTAACGCTAGCTTCTCGTGTCGGTAGGCTTAAAAAATCCGATTATCAACTAGGAGAAGAAGAAAAAACCACAGCTTATTATAATTGGCAACAACACCGACGCAACCGAGATATCAAACAACACTCAAACCAACTACATACAGATACTTTAAAAGATGGCTTAACTCAAGAAGATTTGCAGCAAAGAAAAGAATTAGGGCTAACCGATGATGAAAACGAAGCTATCAAAAATCAACTGCAACTAGAAGATTATCTCAAAGCCAGAGCCGTAAAACATTCCGACATGGACAAACAAATTGCTTCTAATTTACTAGATAAACACAAAGCAGAAAAAGAAATAGATAAATTACAAAATAAAAAATCATCTCAAACAAATATTAATCAACAAGGAAGCGACAAACAACTGGTTAACTCCCTTATAGAAGCCCTCAAATCCCATGAAGACGGTTGGCTGTATGACCTTATCAAAAACGCTAAACCCCTATGGCTCATAGGTTCTCAAGGTAGCGGTAAAACCAATACCGCAGGTGCGATAGCGAAGCGCTGCTGCAAGCAGATCGCATTAATTCGTAAATACTGCTTCGATGCACCAATTTACCAACTAATTGATAGACACGCTACCGGAGAAAACTGGGAAGTATGGAAACTACTTGATGCTACATTAAAAGCCGAATCAGAAGAAGAAATCGGACAGTCTTTGGAGGATGCAACTGATAGATGGTTACAAAGAATCAAAGAAAAACCATCTACCAAACAACAAATAATTATTGATGAATTTACCAACCTGAAGAAAATTGATAGCTGTAAAGAAGCAGCAATGAAATTCTTCTCCATGCATCTTACAGATACCCGTAAAGCTAAAGAATACTTCATTGGTGTTAACCACTATTTTACTAATGAAAGCACCGTAGAAGGAACATTTGAAGCCAGGAAATCAGGAACAATTCAACTTAAAAAGTTCTCAGCCAATGGAGAAACACCATTATCTAGAGTGCAGATTGTACATGGATTGGTTGATGAGAATGGCAACGAATTGGAAGAAGTAGAAAGAACATTACCAGTGTGGTTGAAAGCCAATAATATTTATGGGCATTTTAACGGTAAACCAATAGATTTTAATCATGAATAGAATAAAAAATAAATTACAACAATTTCAAGAAATAGGGATTTGGTATTCGTTAGCTTGCTTATCAAGCTGGGCAACAGCTATAAGTATTAGCATATTTATTGTTTCTGGATTTGGATTAATAGCTTTACCACTAACAGGGAATAAAACTCCCTATTCACTTAAAAAGACAAATTATGGAAGCTGTGGATTTGCAATTGGGTTTATTTTATTAGGAGCAGGAGCAGCAGCCCAGGGGGATAGGGATACTTCATATATGCTGGTTAGATTAAGTAGAAGATATGAAAATGATAAGGGAGAAAGGGGAGATTATTTATCCTCTCAATGTTTGGGTTGTAAATATGCTTCGGGCAATTATTTATTACCTTGCGCTGTTAATCCTAATCTTAAAAAAGATGAATATTGTAGTTATTTTAAAGTTAAATCTGAGAATACTTCTATTGTGGATGAGTTGGAAAAATAGCAATGCTATATAAAATCATCCTTGAAATAAATAATTTTAACGTACAATAATACATATTATTTTAAACTTATAAATTAAGAAATAATCACCAATAAATAACGTCATTCCAACGTCAATTCATTCTTATTTATATCCACCACTAATCGTTTATTTTGTAATCATTGACGACCAAGTAAAACTTCCGTTAAACCTTTACCAACGTGTACGGGAATATCAAGTTCTTGACCATCAAAATTAACTCTACCCATATAGATTTCAAATCTTACATCTCTCCGTGCAGTCCGCATGATTTGTTGGTCAATATAAGTCCAACCCAGTGCATCTAAATCTTGCTCATCAATCGCTAACCAATAAGAAAATCCCGTATCGAGCATCGCATCAACTGGCAATTCCAATCCATCAGAAGTTATTAAATTAATTTCAAAAAGTAGCGCATCCTCATCACCCTTCGGGTTCGCCAGTTTGCTTATGCCGGGGAACCCGTCCACCGCAACTGGCTCACCAAAAAATCCGTTCATTATATTGTTCCGCAAGCCCCAGTCTCGTTAATTCGGAAAGTATGGTGTATTTTACCAGGATACTTTTCACGACACTTTTGCCAAGCCACTTCTAAATTCTTATCAACGAAATATTCACCACTGTCCGGTTCAACAGTAACATACCAGTTATAATGAGTTTCAATTAATTCCGATTTCACTTTATCAAATACTGGTTTGCAACGCTGGTAAAAAGCCTCACGTTCAGCTTCACGCTGCGCTTTTTGTTCTTCCGTCCATTGTATTTCTGGGAATATTCTTCCTCTACGGGCAGTGCGAGTAGATTTATAATAGGTCATATTCACTTCTCCAAATTAAATTATTATAAACTGCGAGTAATATTTTTTAAATTAAGGCTTATTGACGCTCCAACCAGAATGCAATTTTAATCATTTATACTTCCCATTCTTAATTTATTATACTATGTTAATTTAAAAGTACAAATTAATCGTCCTGGATATTTTATTGCAAGTTCCCTCTGAGCGACTTTTTTGTTAGCATTAATAAAATACTCGCCACTATCGGATTCTATAGCAACATACCCCAAACGCCCGTGATTATTGCTTAATTCAGAACAAAGCTTATTATAAATTGAACGCGCACGCGCAATATATCCCGGACTTGCCTTCTTAGATGTAAATTTATTAGTGTACTGCCTCATTCCCACCCAAGGGCTTCTAAAAGAAGAATTGCTCATATTATTAATTACTCCTACAATAAGAGAAATTATTACTTATTCCTTTACATTACTGGATGATATAAACCCGTATCTTGATTATATTCCCACCCAATATTAGAAGTATCCCGACGCTTGCACCACGCCACAAAATGCGGAGATGGTAAATCAATTCTTTGCTTGCGTACAGTTTCTAAACTTACACCGAATCTCAAAGCTAAACCTTCCTCTGTTAACGGCTGTATTCGCGGAGTTTGCCTAGAGGAAGAAGAATTGTTGTAGTAAGATTTTTTATTATTTTTATGTTGATTATTTAGATGATTTTGTATCTGTCTGATGGCATCAGTAAATTGCTCTATTCTAGAAACAATAGAATCAACTTTATCTTCTAAATTGTTTATGCGTTCGGCATCAACAATTTCATTACTACTACATTCATCCGTCTTATTTGACTCAACTTTATCAAGACGTTCCATTATTTCAGATAAAGTTTTAGAATTAGTATCATACCTACTACTGCTGCTACAATAAAACGTTGAAATTAACTCTTCTAAACCTTGAAGAATCTCACTTGTTCTTCCTTGACGATGCAACCGGGATAATTCCCGTACTGCCCCTATTATTGGAGTAGGCACGCGAATCATTTGACTGGGCTTATGTTCTGGAGAAGAATCGGGCATAGCTAACAGCGTAGACTACAAGCGATCAAATCGATATCAAACCGATAGCAATGATATCAGCATATCTTGTATTGGTTACACCCGTTGCAGCCAATTGTGTAGGGAAGGCGCATAAGTTGAAAATTTCTGCTTCAACCGTTCGGAAAGTTGCTGTCCTCTTACAGGATAAAGAAGACGGCGCTTTCTTTATGACGGCGGTGCTACAGGGTGTCACGAAAACACAGGGATTACAGCCACTCGTTTTCATCTCCAGCGCGACAAATTTTCATTTTATGCGCGAACTTACAGGGGTAATAACTGCCGAAAACTTGGATTGTGTAAGGGAAGGACAAAGAAACGGTAGAATAAATATCGAAAATAAAACTTTTCGATAGTTGTTTATTATGTTACTCCCAGACAAGTCGCATACTGATATAATTACTAACCCTTTTGCCATTGCAGCAGAACGCGATTTGTTGCAGGAGTTGTTAGTGGGGAAGCGCAACAAAAGTACCCGTCATGAGTATGCTAAGGATTTAAGAAAGTTTTTTCAAGCTGTGGCAGCAAAGGAACCGACACCTGAGTTGGTGGCGCAGTTTTTAGAAATGGAAAGGTTTTCTGCTGTAACTTTGGTGTTGCGGTATAAGGCACAGCTGATTGATTTGGGATTGAAGGAAGCTACTGTTAATCGGCGGTTGGCGGCAATTAAGGCGTTGGTTAATTATGCTTATAATGTGGGCAAGTGCAGTTGGACTTTAGCTGATATCAAAAGTGAAAAGGTAAAGCAGTACCGGGATACGACGGGAATTAGTCCCGAAGCTTTTAAAAAAATGTTAGCAATACCGGATAGAGACACGTTGAAAGGTAAGCGGGATTATGCCTTGTTGCGGCTGTTGTGGGCGAACGCGCTACGCAGGGAGGAAATATCCCGATGTAATCTTGAAGACTTGGATTTGGAAGCAAAGACGCTGGCTATTCTGGGGAAGGGGCGGGGTACGCAGAAGGAAATTATTGATTTACATCATAAGAGTTGTGCGGCGCTTATGGATTGGTTGTGGGTGCGGAAGGAATTAGATATTAAGCAGCCGTTGTTCGTTTCTTTACGTCCGCGCTACGGACACAGGTTGACGGGTGACGGTATCCGCAAGATTGTGGCGGGGATATCCAAGGAGGCGGGGATTTCTAAAATCATCAGCCCGCACAAAATCCGGCATTCGTCGGTAACTGCGGCGCTAGATGCGAGTGGAGGGGATGTTAGAAGCGTGCAAAAGTTGAGCCGTCACGCTTCTTTAAATACTTTGATGATTTACGATGATAACCGCACCAAGGCACAGGGAAAAATTACTGCGCTTTTGGAAGATTTGGTTTAAAACACCAAGATTTTTCGGTGCATTAGGACTGAAGTCCATAACGCACCCTACCGAACTTTGACATGAGATTTTAACCAATCTGTAAATGCTTCGCGCTTAAGTTTACCCGATGCTAGGGATAGGAAGATAGATTCTTGTTCATCTACAGAAGCATCAATTTCTACACCATTCATGACCAGAAAAACCTCCATTGCTGCATGACCAATCCGCTTATTACCATCGATAAATGGATGATTCATTACCAGCGAAAACCCTATTGCAGAAGCTTTATCTACAAGTGTTGGATAAAGCTCCTCCCCGCCAAAAGTCATGTGAGGTTGAGCAAGTGCAGATTCTAAAGCACCCAAGTCTCTTATACCCAATGCTCCCCCAGACTGCTCAATAATTTGACGATGAAGTTCAATAACTTCAATAAGCACTAAGTAACGAATCATCCTAATCGCCGATAAAGTTCAGCATTTTTTGCATTACGTAATTAGCAGCTTCTGTAAAATCACTTTTAGGATGGTTTAATAAATCTTCTACACTCGCAGATAATAACTCTTCGGTGGAGATTCCCAATTTTTGCGCTAATTCCTGTAATTTTTGCAGTTGATGTTCTGAGATACTAATCGTTATTGCTACCATATAACCTCATTACACTTAACTATTTTCCTGTTGTTCTAATAAAGTAACCTTTCTCATAAATTGCAGAAAAATCAACCTTCTTCCTCTCCTAAAACTTCCAATTGTTCAGTAAAAAATACCCTTCCATAGCTCGGCGGATATACAATGATAACCGCACCGGCTAGCGCAGGATAAGATTACTACACTTTTAGAAGATTGAGTTTGAGAAAGATAATCGTTATCATCAGCGACTACTGCTCACATTTATCCTCCATGTTGTGTGATTCCTCTACTTCATCCTCAACTTGATTTAAATCAAGTTGTACCCCGAACGGTAGGGTATTAAAGCCGTCCTTTTCTAAAGCTAAAATTGCTTCTTCTACGGACGAGTTGTTGATTGTTTCTTGACTCACTAGGGATGAAAGTAAGTTGTAAGCTTGAAGGTATTGATAAGCAGTATAATCAATCCAGCGGTTTTGGAAGAAAAGCGCATCGTGAAGTGCTATTACTACGAATGTCAGGGGATTGTCCATGTATTTATCGCGCAGCAGGTGCATTTTTCGCAACAAGTTATCTGCATATACAGCTGCCATTGGCTCTCCAGAATAGGTGGAAAGTTTTTGTAAATCTTCCAAGATATGGTCGGTGATTTCTGCTGCTGAAATTTCTAAAACTGTTTGCTCTGCGTTCATACGTGAATTATCTGTGTAATTTTAAATAATTTAATTAAACTTACCATCTTTATCTATACTAAATGAGTACGGATTTTTGAGTATAAATGTATTATTTTCTTTGATTAAGTCGCCCTTACAGGTAACTGGTAAGCGTTCTTGATAAGCTTTAATAGCTAAAATGTAGTCGTGGTTAGCTAGTTCCGTATGAATTGGACGCAGTTTATCGACAACTACACCTAGTAGTGTCATTTCTCCGCTTAGTTTGTCAGCGTTGGGATTTGCAATTTGCATTACAATTCCTTGAATGGTTATGTTGGGATAATCAGTAATTAATTCGCTCAAAATCTCAATTTGCGAGCGCTTTTCTGATAAAGCAAGTGTTTCTAGTACTTCTCCCATCCGCCGAGGAAAGTCGATAATTTCTGGTTGCAAAGGAAGTAAGATTTCAAATTCGTCAGCTAATGTCCAAATTAAGGCTTTCTCTCCGTTTTTTTGTTGTAGCTGCCAGCCATGTTCTTTTAAATAGGTTTCTACTCGTTGGGGAGAGAGGTTTTTTAAGATATCTACGTCTTGAATAGTGGCTTTCATAGTGGTTCTCCGGCTGCGATGCGTTCCATTATTGTTTTGAGTGCATCAGTACTAAAAAGATTTTTGCGCGGGATTTCAACGGTGATAGTTGTTTGGTTTACAACTGGTGGTTGTCCTCTTAACGATAACCAGTAACCACAACATTTTAAACACAGGGATTCTTCTGATTGTAACAGCCATTCGTTTGTATCAGAGGGAACTATAACCACGATTAGTATTTGCGGCACATAGGGGTCGTCATAACTCAACTCTTCATAATTTTTAACGTTTAATCTATATTTTATCGATTCTTCTTTAAGAACATTTTGAGAAGTAGATTTAATTTGTACGTCAAACCGTGGTAAACGTTTGGATTTAAGTTTTCCTGGTACGGTAATGGTGGCATCAATGCCGCTATCATCTAACCTACGTGTGGCTGCTTGTAAGGAATAACCTGCTGCCGCAGTGACTGCATACACATATGCGTAACTAAAGTCTTCTTTCTGGGTGTTGAGGTTCATTATAGGTGGCTTTATTTACATACAGCTTATTGTCATAAAAGTGCGAACAGAGGTGCATCTTACTGTACTCAGTACTAAGAGGTATAGAAGTTTTTTTTTGCATGAATAGGGAATATTTTAATTCTGGGTTGATTAAATAATTCCTCTGAAGGCTTGAAACAGCGTAACAAGCGGACGCATTCGTAAAATATTGAACATTTCAAGAAACGGTTTAATTTTGCTTCGTCTCGCTTTCCAAAAGCAACTTTTCTAAATCACCCAACAATTTCTCCAACTTCTTACGCTTTCTGGTGTCGTCCCATATTTTGGTACTCTTCAATCGCTTGCCAACATCCGAGTATCGTCTAGTTAGTTGTTGCTGTTCGGTTTCCTCACTGTCGGTTTGGTTAAGTTCATGTTTTTGTATCAGTTCTTTAATTTGAGTGAGTGATAAATTTTGAGAAATTGCATCATTTAATAAGTCAGAACGCTGCTGCTCATCTTTAACTCTCGCAATCGCTCTCGCCTTGGTATATTCTATTTTCCCTCGGCGTAGTACTTCAAGTACATCTGAGGGTAGATTTAGCAGCGGCAAGCGGCTCGTGCGGAAGCTTTCGGCATTAAATTTACCAATACCAGCTAAAATAGTTTCGATTTGTTCTAACTTACGGGAAACGTTTTCCGTTAACTCTATTTTGCGTTTTTTAGCGTTAGCAGCTTCGTTAAGAACTGATTTAATTTCTTCTGGTTTAACATCCATTA
>JAAUSO010000185.1 GCA_012033205.1 Richelia sp. SL_2_1
GGTGTATTGCTACAATTGCGCTGCGTAAATTGTCACCTAAAAAGTATACTCCGGGCAACCATCCCTCTTTTTGTTTGATGTTAAATCCAGATAATACTGTCTCAGATGCTGTGGGAGTCAAAACCCACAATTTGGGTATTTTCTCTTCTTGCAATTTTGTATTATTTGCTTTAGCTTCCCGCCTCATTTTAGCTTTTACTTCTAATACTTTGATAATGCAATCACAGATTTCATCGGCTGGAGCAGCATTACGAAATGGTTCCAATATTGCTGGATATTCTGCAAATCTTCCTAGAACTCCTATTAGTTGTAAATCATAGGTTTGTTGTGCTGAAGGAGTAAATAAAATATCTATTTCTTTTTTCTCCCCTGACACTTTTTTATCAGGTTCTACTGTTCCATAGTTTTTGAGTAATTCTTCTAAATAGTCCTTAGCGAATTCGTCATGAATAAATCGAGTCATTTAATGAGTTTTGGTTATAGTTTTGATTTGATTTGAGCAATATTATTCTATCATTTTGTGTAAATAAAAATTCCACATTTGGATTATAATTTTAGAAATTTATTCTTCTAAAGACGTAATAAATATGTGTTCCCAGAATCCTTGTTTTTGTCGCGGTGTTAAGTGTCAATCAAGATTAATAAGTCATTCAAAAGTTGCTGTTTATTGGTAATAATCCAAGTATCGATGGTTTTAAGTATTTCGATTAAGTCATAATAAGGCATTGATATTCCCCATTTGAGTAATATGTAAGCAGGTAAATAATTAAAATCATTTAAAATTAGTATTTTGTTCATATTTAGCCTTCAAAGTTAATCGGATTACCATTGAAATGCCCATAAATCTTATTCGCTTCCAACCAATTGGGTAATGTTCTTTCTACTTCTTCCAACTCGTTACCATTATCATCAACCAATCCATGTACAATCTGCACTCTAGATAATGGTGTTTCTCCATTGGCTGAAAACTTCTTAAGTTGAATTGTTCCTGATTTCCTGGCTTCAAATGTTCCTTCTACGGTGCTTTCATTGGTGAAATAGTGGTTTATGCCAATAAAGTATTCTTTTGCTTTACGAGTATCTGTCAGATGCATGGAGAAGAATTTCATTGCTGCTTCTTTACAGCTATCAATTTTCTTCAGGTTGGTAAATTCATCAATAATGATTTGCTGTTTTGTAGACGGTTTTTCTTTAATTCGCTGTAACCATCTATCAGTTGCATCTTCCAAAGACTGCCCGATTTCTTCTTCTGATTCGGCTTTTAATGTAGTATCAAGTAGTTTCCATACTTCCCAGTTTTCTCCGGTAGCGTGTCTATCAATCAGTTGGTAGATTGGTGCATCGAAGCAGTATTTACGGATTAATGATATTGCACCTGCGGTATTGGTTTTACCGCTACCTTGTGAACCAATTAGCCATAGTGGTTTAGCGTTTTTGATAATAGAATACAGCCAACCGTCTTCATGGGATTTGAGGGCTTCTATAAGGGAGTTAACCAGTTGTTTGTCACTGGTTTGGTTAGTCAAGGGTTGAGATAATTTTTTATTTTGTAGCTTCTCTATTTCTTTATCTGCTTTATGTTTATCTAGTAGATTGGATGCAATTTGTTTGTCCATTTGGGAATGATTTACGGCTCTGGCTTTGAGATAATCTTCGAGTTGAAGTTGGTTTTTAATAGCTTCGTTTTCGTCGTCGGTTAGCCCTAGTTCTTTTCTTTGCTGCAAATCTTCTTGGGTTAAGCCGTCTTTTAAAGTATCTGTATATAATTGGTTGGAATGTTGTTTGATATCTCGGTTGCGTCTGTGTTGCTGCCAATTATAATAAGCTGTAGTTTTTTCTTCTTCTCCTAATTGATAATCGGATTTTTTAAGCCTACCGACACGAGAAGCTAGCGTTAATGAAATACCCCACAATCCGACAATAGAAGCTACATTACCGTATATTTGATAAGGATTATCTTTGGGGATAATTCTTACTAAGCTAATCGTACTACCCATGTATGGAATAATTGAGCCATAGCTATTATATTTGTCCCATTCTTCTGCAAGAACATACCTTGGTTGATGGCAGTATTTACTATCTAGTTTCTTTTGTGCTTTTTCTAAGTCATAATATCTCAGCTTTTTAGCAATATTATTATCAGATAAAATGTTCTCTTTTTTATTGGCAGTTTGCGGACAGAATTGTATTTGTGCTAATGGGTAGGGTTGATGTGAATGGGAAAAGCAGAAGCCAGTTAAGCCGACTACTGCTGATATGATAATTGTAGATAGTTCAATCGTATTTTTACTCATCTCCTGCTAATAATAAATAAAGAACCAAGCACTATACCGGCTGCAATTCCAATCGATAGCCAGGGGTCTAACCAAGGTCTTTCTTGATAAATAGTCTGAATGTCGGCGCTGATTTGATATGCGCTATCTGTAGTCATTTGCTGGAAGTATTGATAATCTTTGATAGCTAACCAAGTACTACCAGCAGCTATTACAAACCCACCAATTGTTTTTACTGGTTTTTCCATACCTTCAACCTCAAATCCTTCGTTATAATTAGCTCTAAACCCAGATAAACCAACTATTGAACTGATTGAACAAATAGAAAAACATAGTCCTGCTGCAAGCCATAGAGATGCACCACCGTTGATTAATAAAAGTAGTCTTGCTAGGAAAAATCCGCTAGCACTTAACGACCAACTTATGAAATATTTCTGTACTAATTCTGTTGTTTGAATTACTTGCTTTCTGTGTTTTTTACGTTCTTCTAAATGTTCTATTAAGTCTTTGGGGAATTGAGTATCTGGGGTAATTTCTGAATATTCTTGTTCTTCTAATTCGTCAAATTGCTCAATCATATGTTAATGAATGTTGAGGAAATAAAAAAGAAGGATAATTGAAGAAGGAAGATGGATAAATGGTAGTATTATTACTTCATTATTCAAGCTTCTTCTATCAAACTTATAGTTATTGGGAAGAATGTTTGAACGGTAGCCAGTGAATCTTCTCTTCTCCAACTTCTAACTTGCGAATGACAACTAGAATCCAAGAATTGCATTTTTAATCTTTTGAATTATTGAACGACCTGCATATTGTTTTTTGGGTTTTAAATCATCTCTAGCATTATCACCAGCATCAAGATAATAGTTACCTAGCTCTTTATCGTGTTGTAAATCAATTGTTTGCTGCCTTACTTCTGTCTTCAATTCTTCTTGCAGCATCTTGTATTCGCCATCAATACTCATCATGTGGCGGTCAACCCAAGCTTTTAATGTAATATGTTCTTTAGCTTGTTTATGGCGCAATTCTTCTCTACTTTTAGCTCCTTCAAAATCAAGGTTTAATTCTTCTAATTGATTTGCTAGTTTATCGTCTGCGAGAATGGATGATTGGAGTTCTCTTTCTATGCGTTCTCCACTTACACCTGCTTGCTTATAAATAGCTGCTAGGGTTGTGTTTAAATCTTCTGCTCCTTTAATCGCAGCAATCATATTGTCTTTAACTTTTGGAGCAAATTCACTTATTTTGGCTCCATCATTACCCATTTGACCGATTAGTTTAAGTGCTTTTTGGTCGCCCATTAATGCTCTATAAACTAAGTTTGTAGAAACGTTAAATTTACCACGGAGTTGTCTTTCTAGGTGGCGAGATTTTGAAGAAACCAGATTTTTCAGCTTGCCAGTATTTTTCACAACGATTAACCCTCTCTTCTGTTAGTATTTCTGTGCATTGGTAGTGCATCCAGTTTTGATATTGTTGTATTCTTTCTTTTCTTTCTAGATATGCTTGGTATTTGAAGTGATAGCTGATTGATTGGTAGCAGTAATCTATTAGGAATAAAGTAGGAATAACGATTGATAGCAGCTTAAATGCTCTGCTAAACGTTAGATATTTACTGTGTTTTGAGTGTTGCTGATAGCGCTTTGGAGAAGCTTTTAAGGCTAGAGCTTTTTTGCTCTAGTACCTCCTTTGTTGTTATGGCTCCTTCTATACTTTTCCTTTGCAAGCTATTAGTTCTATTGTCAATATAGTCACGAAGATTGTTATTACTATCATCAATTCGTTGCTCTAAGTCATCAAATTTACTTTGAGCATATTCTTTGATTAACGAGTTGATAGTTTCTACAGCACTCACAAAGTCGGTAAATGAGTCGCTAACGGTTTGGGAGATATCTGTGATTTCTAATTCGCTCAACTCTATCCCCAAGGATTGGGCTTGTACTGTTATTAATTGCTCTTTTTGTTGATTGGTAATTGCGGTTGAATTGGCTGTAGTTGCGTTATGTTCGTTTGATGGGTTAACTGCAATTTCTTCTGGTTCTGATACTATTAATTCTGTATTTTGATGCTTATCCAAAAGCAATTGGGTAATCGTATTAATTTCCTCTTCTTGTAAAGCTTGAGGAGAGTAACCTAATGCAGCAATTTCTCTCGTCAAATCTTGCTTTGATAATGAAATTGATTTCCTAGATAATCTGCTTTGGATTCTCTTTACTAAATCTGCCATTGTTATAGCTCCTTTGACTTTCTCAAGTACCAACACCAAGCACTAACTGTTACTGGAATAAGTTGAGAGGGTGTGTATTCATTTCTCTTCCTGAAATTCAAGCCAGCACGAATAAACCACCGATAAAATGTAATGTCTGGTATGCGTGATGGGATATTTTTAGTCAGCGTTTTTCTAAATTGACTGCCAATTATTGCTTCTTCATTTGAATTTTTTAATGTTTGTACTTCTTGCCAGATTTGAATAAATTCTGATAGCTGAATTGGCAATCTAGCGCAAGCTCTACGCAAGGTAGCGTACATTTCTAGGTTCTCCCTAGTGATTTCTCCACAAGCACCTCTAAGGCAATCGCAGACCCGATACCAGGATGAATCACTGATTGGTTTGCCTAGTTTTGATTCGTAGAAGTCTTTTAGCGTTCGGCTTTCGCCGCGTCTGAAAGACGATCGCGTTGTTTCCCTCATGTTTTTTGTACTCTGGGTGACTGTCATTATTTGATGTCGTTGATTGTGCGTGACTTCCTCGCATCGAGATGGTTGTTACTGGGTGATTGTCATGCAGCATCCTTTCTCCCATGCAGGCTATAGGTTTTGGGTGCGTGGTTGTCTTGTAGAAGCAGTTTTTGCTGTTTCAGTTGTTGGGATAATAGATGCACTCATCACGCAGAGGGAGTTTCACAAGTTTTTAGAAGTGAAAAACCACCAGCGCTTTATTAGAAGTATACACATTATAGACATTATATAGATAATATTCAGGTACATTATAGGTACATTTTAAAACTTTTGTGCCACTCGAACGTGATCGGGCAGAATGTATCCAAAAAAAAGGTAAATTTCAGGAAACTTTAAAGGCATTATGGAAGCAATACCAAAAATCTTTAAAGAGATGCCACGGAGAGAAAGATTTTCGATTGCCCCCTTGGGGGAATACTACATGGATTTGCTGACTATTGATTCGACAATCAACGCACGCTCGAAAGCTACCCAAGCCAATTCACTGCTTTGTGCCAAACTGCAAGAGCGAGAGCAGAGAATTAGGGCTAGGGTTGAATATTTAGCTTCTAAACGGGGGATTGGAGCGGATGAACTGTGGATTCAAATACTGAAGGGGGAATTTGAAGATTTAAAACCAGAAGAAATAAAAGAGATGGAGGATGACGAATTGGAGTAGCAACTCAAGCAGGAATTGCTAGCCGATGAAAATTAATAAAAATTAATCATAGACGGAGATGCTAAAAAAATGATTTCTAAGTATTAATAGTTACTAAATTCCAAAAATAACCATTAACGGTGGGAAATTTGAAGGCTGCGACCTTCTGCCGCAATGAATTTGTGTATAAACAACGAATACAGCGAAATTGGGAGGTGATATTCTTACAGCCCAAAATCAATCAAATACAATTTTTTTATTTTCACTCAGCTCGCGTATGGGTACATTAGCGGTACAATGATGCAGTTATCAGTAGTAGACTTGACAAGTGTTCTTAAACGCAGACAACAGTTTATCTACTCAATTATTAGACGCAAAAATTTACATATTTGATGGAGGTACAAAAAAGCAGGCAACAAGTTCATTACTCTTCTCGCCTGCAATAAATAGAAATAGTAATTATTAAATTTTTAAATATTCAGGAGACGGGTCAAGTCGTCTGAGAACTAAGAAGTGGTGAAGCCTGAGAAACTTTTTATCCACATCTAAGTTAAAAGAAGACGAACTTGTGCCACATCGCCATACGCATAAATGTATATTACTACAGTTGGTTGTCTTCGTACATCTGTAGGTGAACATTTTTAAGCTAAAAATATACAAAAATATCTAAACTGACCCAAACTTTTTCTCAAAACGGTTACAGTTGTTACATTTTTAGCGATGATTTCCCAGCGTAGTGGTTGACGAGCGCAGCATCCCGACTCCAAAGAAAACGGAAAAACAAACTTTGGAGAAAAAATAATGAACGCTACAGTATTTACCGAAAAACAACAACACGACACCACATACACACCAACTGAATCTCAAAAATCCGTCCTTCCGTACCAATTCGAGAGCTTTGACGCTTTTAAAGATTTTATCCGCGACTCCTTTATCAACGGCAGCGGTGTAGATCCAGAACTATTCGATGCCTGTGTAGAGTTTCATCAAGAATTTGAAGAACTAGACGGTGGAGAGTGGGAAGCTCCCATACATGAAGCCCTGGGCTGGGAATATAAAAGCGGACGGCATCAAGCCAACGAGCCACTGTACGCAGCATTTCTCAAAAATGAAGACGGCAGCATTTGGCAAGCAATTGTTTCGATTTATGACAAAGACAAAGACCGCCCATACCGTTATTTCGCTCCCAAAGATAACGGGGACAGAGCTTTTCTTCCCCCAGTACCGTACAAATTCCGCCTTTTAATCGCCAAACGCTATGGTATATCGGATGTCCCAGAAGATGGAAGTTTTTGGGAATGGCTAAGAGAACAAGGAATTAAAATTCCGCTAATTATCACAGAAGGTGCCAAGAAAGCGCTTTGTACCTTATCAATGGGTTACGTCACAATCGCCCTGTACGGCTGTCAATGTGGAGCTAAAACCAAAGATAAAGATGGAAAACCTACCACACCATATTTAATTGAAGATTTACAAAAATTTACTTTAAATCCAATTTGGTTTTTAGCTTTTGACCGCGATAACAAAGCCAAAGCTAAAAAAGCAGTTGCAGCAGGTAGAAAGCGCCTTTTAGCCGCGCTATTATCTAACGATTGTCTTCTTTTTGATATTGTGTGGGAACCTGAAGAAGGAAAGGGGCTTGATGATCTAGTGATGAATGAAGGAAGCTGGGCATGGGATGCTGCTTACTTAAAAACAGTTGAAAAGCTTGAAAAGCAGTTCAAGAATCATAACAGCAGCACAGAAACAAAGAAAATTTCTCAATCGCGTATGAGTAAAGAAATTGCTGATAAATATCGGAGTAAACTAGCGTGGCACGACGGAAATAAAGCTTGGTACTGGTACGAAGACAAAATACCTGGTACTTGGACAGAAGTACCGGAAATAATTGTTGGAAGCCTGGTATTTGAAGAACTTGAACTCGCTATTGGATTGACTTTTGAGCATAGCAAGGTATTGGGAACCATGCGCTCCGTGAAATACCACTTAAAGCAAGTTGAGTGGGAGGTGATGCCCGGTTACGTTTGCTTACAAGATTGCGTGCTTGATGTCAACACCTTAAAGACTTATCCTCACCAACCCGGTTACAGATTTCTCAACTCTCTTCCTTATAAATGGAGCGACCGCAATATTGGCTGCGACAAAATTAAGAAGTGGTTATTGGAAACTTGTGAAGGAAGGTCCGAATGGGTAGAGGTTTTACGAGCTGCAATGAAAGCAACAGTAACAGAACGCAGTGATTTACAGCGATACATGGAGTTAATTGGTTACGGGGGAAGTGGTAAAGGAACAATTCTCAGATTAGTAACGCAGCTAGTTGGTAAGAATAATGTTGCAGTCACCGATCTTAAGCAATTAGAAAATAATCGCTTTGAAACCGCTAACTTCTACGGGAAAAAATTGATTGTAATCACAGACTCGGAGCAATACACCGGGGATGTTTCAGTACTGAAAAAATTACTGGGCAAGATGAACTTAGGTATGAGAAAAAAGGAGTTCAGCAAACGTCCGGGTTTAGGTTCCCCGGAATGGTCTGGATTGCAGCGAACGAAGCAATGCAGTCTAAGGATTATACCAGTGGTTTGAGGCGTAGAAGGTTATCAATGCCATTCAATCGCGTAATTCCTCCCCACTTGAGGCGAGATTTGGAAGAGGATTTTAAACCATTTCTTCCTGGTTTGCTGGCTTGGGTGCTAGAAATGCCAAACAGCGAAGTAGAAGAATATGTCAGAAATACAGATAAAAAGGTCAAATCACTCGCGTCTTACAAAGAAGAAGTTTTACTAGAAACCAATCCGGTAGCTCAATGGGCAGATAATTGTTTATATATCAACCCCGAAGCTGCAACATTTGTTGGAAATAAAAGCCAAAATCCAGAAACGTACTTGTTTGCTAATTATTCCAAGTGGTGTACCGAGAACGGTTACACTCCACTTGCTCATATTCGTTTCTCAAAAACGCTTGTAGAACTATTCCAAACTCATTTAGGAAACCTTGACGTTACTCGTCACCGTGGCAACAAAGGGACTTATATCAAAGGAATATCGCTCAAACTCCCAGGGAATCAGCATTTACCTCGTCCAATAACGGGGAATTTAGAAGATACAGTGACAGTTAGTGACAGTAGGAGTGACAGTTCAATGACAGATAAAGTGACGGCTGAAAACCCTGCCAGTGACGGATTTGATAGTAATGACGGTTGTTTTATCAAAAATAGTGATGAAAATAATCTTCAAAAAAATGTTTTAGATAATTTCTCGCTGCGTGAAAACGGTTCTCAAAAACTTCACGAGGATGAATTAGATAAAGATGAAACCAGTCATCAAAATCAAGTTATCCATGAATTAGATAAAGATGAAACCAGTCATCAAAAACAAAAAAATAATGAATTAAATGAAAGGACTGAAATCGCAGCTAAACCGTCACAACCGTCAAAGCCTTTTATAGCAAGCGATACAAACCGTCACGCAAACCGTCACTCAACCGTCACGGACGATAACGAAACCGTCACTCCTTGCAACAGTGACTGCAATCAATCGTCTTCCCCATCAGAAAAAAAGAAGGAGAATCAAGAAAAGATGGTTATCTGTTGGGATAACCAGTACGAGCTAGGTAAACTAGTTCTTGAGATACCGGAAAGCGAATTAATTCTGATTACCGCTAACTATACGAACGAACAAATTAAGCATATTAAGGACGCAGCCAATCGCGCTTGGCAAATTGGCTTAAACCGAGATGCTGACTACAACGGAGAACGAGTTGAAATTATGGAAGCCCGAAGCGGTAGTCGAGAAGTAAAAGTTCGTACTCAAGGAGGTAGCTTGCTCAAAGTCAAACGCGGCAACTTGCAACCTTGGTTGGGGATGTAAAAGTTACAAACCATTGAGTTCAGCCCAGCACAACTGTCAACCCAATCCACAAGAAGATAGAAGAGTCGAGGCGAATGCGGGTGTGGACAATTGGGAAAGTATGCTGGCATTCATTGCCTTCGTCGTCTGGAGCGCCATAAGACGGAGCGTGCTTTTAAGAAAAAAATAACCCCTCAGTACGGCGGGTTATTTTGATGGAAGTTGGACTGTCAATACCCGTTTTCTGCGAGCTTCCCATACGTTGGAGGAGTTGTCCGAGGCCGTATCAACGAGATGGCTTCTTCGGGAGTGCAGCCTTATCTACTTTCTGGTTTAACCTACTTCACTCACCTGTTGTCGGTTGATAAATTTGTCGTAATTCGGATACGCTGCTGACAGTTTTTATTCCTTCCTTTATCAACCTCAATCGTTCTATGTCATAAAGAACAGAGATTTCTTGCATTAAAGCTAACCCTTCGTTCCCAAACTTAAGTTCCAAACCAAGTTCAATTGCTCCAAGTAATTCTTCTCTTCGAGCAATTCGCTCAAATGAAGTAACATATTTCATACCTTGTTCTTGCTCCAACTGTTCTAAGTCTCGCCGAAATTCTGCTTCTAAATCAAATGGTAACGTTAGCATCCAATCCAAAAATGCCAATAAATTAAGAACTTCTTCTCTTCTAAATTCCTTCTCGTATAACCAGTGTAGATGGCAGAATGTTTAAGGGGAAAACAACGTTCCTTCTTTGCTATTTTAACGGGGATGAAAAGCGCTTTCGTTCTGGTAAACTACCGCCAGAGTTATAAGTATAAAATTTAAATTACCGTCAATTTTTGCAATGGCTGCTTATTGCAGTAGCAGATGTCATATAATTGTAAATTCCCACCAAATCAAACGTAATCGCAGCATAATACATTCTGAAGTATAAGACCATGAGTTGTCTAGATAAGAAACCTTCTTTGAGAAAGAAAATTTTTTTCTTCAGTATTTAACTCGTAGCGATTCTAACTCATGTGTACGGTGGTGCTGAAGGGGTACTGTAGAGGTACTTTTGGGTACTGTTTTCTCAACTCCGCACGTCAAAATTCTAGAAAAATTGTTCTTAATCAATAAAAATAAGGGTACTGTTGGTGTATGTTGGGTGTATGTTGAGAACCATTTGAAAAAATCTCTTTCATTTCAGCCATCACCTCAAAACCCGCGCCCAGTCTCGCATTCCCGCGCCGAGCATGGATTGTCGTATGTTCCGGCAGTTCCGGCTAGCGAGCAATGGCAGCGTATTACAATATACTTCGTTTCAACCCTATATAAAGCGCTGCCCATGCTCGCCAAAGTGGGAAGCCCCCTTTGGAAACCCCCATTCCTCCATGTAGATGCCGTAGATTAATCCACATTATCCGATAGAATTGCCGTAGATTAACTATGTGTGAATTATATATTTAGTAAAATTAAATATGCATTAATCAACCTGCAATGCAGGTTAAAAAGGATGTAGAAGTCTACAGGTTAACACCTGAACCTTCACCTATTAGATGTTTTTTAATATCATGCTCCAATGGATGAAAACCAATAATAAAAAAGTTTTTCAATCTGGACGAAAAGTTGAACCACTACCGAAACGCACTTCGCTTATCAGTTTGCGGCTAACGGAAGAAGAAAAAGAAGCATGGGAACGATTAGCGGAGGAAGCGGGTTTGGGGAATAATTTATCAAAGTTTATCCGCTATTGCGTAGAGAATCGCCGCATTGCACCACCAGCACCAGCCATCAATTCGGATGCCTATACGGAATTAGGAAGAATCGGCAATAATATTAATCAAATTGCTTATGCTATCAATCGTGCTATCAAAATGGGAGAACCCGTTACCACCGACCCAACTGTATATATTGAAGCGCTAAAACCATTGCTGCAAGAAGTTAGGCAAATGCTAATAGGAATGCCCAATCAATATAACCCGGATAAGAACTCGTGGCGCAAGTGAAGTTGTACTCAGTTCCGCTACTCGAAGTTGTTTATAAGTTGTTGAAATGATTGGTAATATCACGAAGGGGAATGGTTTCTACGGTTGTGTTGCTTATGTCTTGGGTAAGGAAAACGCACAGCTAATTAATAGTAATATGGCTTCAACTACGCCCACCGATTTAGCATGGGAATTTAGGAAATTCGCGCAGTTAAATCAACGTGTAGAAAAACCAGTGCTACACATATCATTAAGCCCCGCCCCCGGCGATAGAATCCTTGACGAGTGGGAATTATGCATGATTGCCCAGGACTTACTCGAAGGGTTGGAATTATCTTTCAATCAATTTATGTTGGTTCAGCACAATGATGCGGAATATGAAGGGAAAGTTAGACCCCACATACATTTAGTAATTAACCGGGTATCAGTGAACGGCAAGTGCAACGACGATTACCTGGACTACTACCGCACCGAGAAATTATTACGTCAAATTGAGAAAACCTATAACTTAATTCCTCAACCTAGCAGTTGGGAAGTAGAAAAGAAGAAAGCATATCCCAAACACGTAGAAAAAGCAGCGGGGGAATTAAATATAGTCGAGCGATTACAAAACGCGATTGAACGAGCAGCCGTAGATAAACCAGAGATGCCCGTATTTGTAGCACGGCTGTTAAAGGATAATATACAAGCTAATTGCAGGTTTACTCGTACTGGCAAGCTTAAAGGAATTAGCTATTGCATGGAGGGAGAAGCATTCAAGGGTGGCGATTTGGGCAAGTTATATACCCACGTTGGTATACGCGAACACTTGGGAGTAGGGTATCAGCAAAGTTACTCCGAACCGATTAATTCGTTGATGGAAAGTTACAAGCGCGGGCGTACAATTAATGATGAGTGGGTAGAACATCTTTCATACTGGTGTTTGCGGCGTAACGAAGAATCGGATGTCCTAATTTCTAAGCCAGAAGAAATTGAATATAGTAATAATGAATCTGCCCCACAGAAAATCCAGTCATTAGTAGTAACACCAGTCCGTCTAGAAAAGGAAATTGAACAACCAATAATTCCCGAAACTCCTGCAATACCTACATCGGATGATGTTGACACCGAAATAGTCACGAATAATAATAACAATTCCGATTCTACAAACGAATCAATTACAGATAATACAAGTGTAGTGGAACCAGCACCTTCATGTTATAAGAGCGTTGTACCGTCGGTTGAATCCGTATTCGGTACACCTTTAAGCAACAAAGCAAAAAAGCAATTAAGTAATAAAGCTAAAAGCAATAACAAGGAAACTAGCTTTCGCGATCGCAATACGGACGTAGCGCCACCGCAAAAAAGTTACGTCCTGGTTGTACCATCCATAGAGTCCGTATTTCCCAGTCCCAAGGATAGCGAAGAAAAAGAACGGGAGAAGAATATTATACAAGCTGATACGAGTATTGAATCCCAGCCAATTAGTATACCATCGGAAGAAGCAATTGAGCCAGCCATAGAACCCGAAGCAGCCATATATGCCGTGATTATCGCAGGGTATATGGCTAATCAAAATACCCTTGAAATAAAAGGCGAAACTCTACACGCTAGTTTAAGTTCAGATGCCACAGAGCTAACAGTACAAAGGTACGATAGCAATGAAACAATATTATCCGGCTACTATTCCCCGTCAGATGGTGGTTGGGTTATCACTGATTCTAAGAAATTTACCTCAGAAGAGAAAAAGCGAATTATTCAGTTGAAAAAGCGAACGAACACACTTTTACAACAGCCCAACAAATCGGTTGAGGGGTTTGAACAGTAAACGCCCTCCAGTGGGATTACCGGCGTAAAACAAGGAATACAGACGAGCCTTTGTTTGATACAGGGAAGTGAAATGATTGGGACTACGTTTTTATCTCTCGGAGCCGATTTTTTACGGTTGAGCGCAAAATACGGTAAGTAATTGAGCTTTCTGAGTGGAGCAACGCTCCCAGCGCGGGCGGTGACAACATCACCCCACCAAGCCGCTCATTCATTTAATTAAAAAAATGGAACATAAGTTTTAATAATACTTGAATAAGCGCCGAGCCTATCCCATCTTTGGCTCTTGCATTTTACGATAATTT
>JAAUSO010000186.1 GCA_012033205.1 Richelia sp. SL_2_1
GGAATGGTTGCAAATCTCATTTCTTGCCCTTGGGTAGCTTCTGCATCTTTGTTAGTTTCTTTTCAGCAGAGACATTTACAGCACCTTCTTCAGGAACTTCTAAGTTGAGAACGGTAGTTGGTGCATTAGTAAGAAACTGAACTCCACCAGCGACTTCACGATAGGGTTGATTTAAAGGTAGTTTAGTAATGCATCACGCTGCTGCTCTGTCATCAAATATACTTTCTGCTTAACCTTTGCCATAACTTTTATCCTTGATTTTCCAATTTAAGAAATTTTAGAGATTGAACTGAGAATTTTGTCTTCAATAAAAGTTAGTATTTCACAATCTAAGTACCGATGTAATCCGTGAAAAAACTGATAATTATCCGAAAAAATATTTTTTTAGAGTAAATACGATTATAAATTAAGCAGTTTTTTTCTCTGGTAAGACTACTTAATTTGCATCTGTGAAAAAATATTTCATTTTCCAGATTTACTATGTAAACAGTTGTAAAATTAAGACAATTTAGAATTACTTAAATGTAAATCTAAGCAATATATTTACTAATAATTTTGAATCAAGACGAGAAATGTAAAGTATTTTTACTGATGTTATTCATTTTGGCGATGATAATATAACTAAGTATATGCTTCTTTATGAAAAGGCAACTATTTTATAAGGAACTTATGTAGTGCTTGCCTTTTTTAAAGTAAAATTTAAAATCAGGTCTGTAAATTTTACTTAAATTTAATTCAATATTTAGATAACTATTATGAAATTGAATCATATCGGATTTCCTATGCAAAAAAAACTGCTGTAATATTTATTGATGCAAGTTTAGATAATTATCAAGCTCTAAGAAATAATATTAATATAGATGCTTCTATTTTTGTTTTACATCCAGAAGTTGATGGTGTTAAACAAATTACTCAAACATTATCTGAATTTAGACATATTCAAAATATTCACCTTGTTTCCCACGGTGAACCGGGAACGCTTTATTTAGGCAATACAGAATTAAATTTAGACACATTAGAAAGCTATAGCGAAGATATTAAAAGTTGGTTTAATTTAATCGATCTACAGTCTGCCCCTGTACTCAATATTTATGCTTGTAATGTTGCTGCCACAAATACAGGAAATCAGTTTTTAGAACAACTACGTCAACTTACAGGAGCTAGTATTTATGCTTCTAGTACTCCGGTAGGTAGCTCTAATCTCGGTGGGAATTGGGAGTTAGACGTTTGTTACGGTGAGAATGTCTCAAGAGAGCATTTACTATTTAATCCTGAAGTTTTAGCAACTTATGCTGGAGTATTTGCCACAGGGAATAATGATAAGTACACGTTTTATGATTCTAATGAGCAAGGTAGTAAAGGAACTGCTACCTTTAATAATATTAGTTCCAATGGTACCCAGCTTTCTGGATTCAATAACGACCAACAAGTAGAAGTCTCTTTACCTTCTGGTTTTAACTTTAACTTCTACGGTACTATTTACAATCGAATAATTGTTGGTGAAAATGGCGGAATTGCTTTCAGAAATACTGGAACAGCTTTTTTGGGCAATAATAATGGAGATATTCCCTCTACAAATCCCTCTGCAGTAACAAACAGTATTTTCCCTTTCTGGGATGATTTAGCTGGTGGGCAAATTTACACAAAACAAGATGGTGACAAATTTATAGTTCAGTGGAGTGACTTCAGGGCTGCGGATGTTCCTGATAGCAAATTAACTTTTCAAGTTGTACTACACAAAAATAGTAATAATATTGATTTTATTTATAAAAACTTAATTGGAGTAAATGGAAGTACTGCGACAATTGGTTTGACTGGAAGTAGTAATTCTGGCTTAAAATATTCGCATAATCAACCTAGTCTGAATGGAGTTACTTCCATTCGTTTCGTTACTGAACCCCAATTAACTGTTAATAACTTAGCAATCAAAGAAGGAGAGACAGTTAAACTCACTCCTAATTTCTTTAAGGCAACAGATGTTGACAGCGACCTTAGTAAAATTACATATACTATTACTAATACTCAAAATGGTGAATTTAAAATAAATGAAAACGTTGTTACTACCTTTACTCAAAAAGATATTAATGATAATAAAGTTGAGTTTATACATAACGGTGGTGAAGATGCTCCATCATTTAATATAGAATTGAATGATGGATTTAATTCTTCAAATCAAAAAGCTGCAATTGTTAATTTCACTAAAGTTAACGATAAGCCTATATTACAAGACACAGTTACTTCCGTTGATTATGAAGAAAATGCTCTGAATGCAAGTGCAGCTATTATCAACAGCAATATTACGCTTACTGATATTGATTCTGCCGATTTCAGCGGAGGAAACCTGACAGTTATTTACACCAGCGGTGGAGCAACAGAAGACCAACTTTCTATTAGTAATAATAATGATATTACCTTAAGTAATGGAAATATCACTTACAACAATAATATTATTGGTAATATTGATGCGATTAATAATGGTAGTAATGGCAAAAGCTTCGTTATTAACTTTACTAATAGTAATGCGACATTAATTGCTGTTAAAACTTTAATTCAAAATCTTACCTATCAAAATACATCCGACATTCCTAACGCTAGTCGGACTATCTCTTTAACAGTAAATGATGGGGATGGTGACATTAGTGACGCGATAACCAAAATCATTAATGTTGCAGCAGAGAATGATGCACCTGTTAACATTATTCCAGTCTCACTAAATATCAACGAAGATGAAATTTTCACTTTTACTGGTAACAATGTCATTGCTATTGGCGATGTCGATGCTGGAAATAAACCTGTAAAAGTAAAACTTGAAGCAACAAACGGGACTTTGAATTTAAATGGTAGCAGCGGTTTAACTTTTGTCAGTGGTGACGGTACTGATGATGTTAATTTAGAATTTACAGGCACAATTTCAAATATAAATAATGCCTTAAACGGCATGATTTATAAGCCCAATATTAATTACAATGGTGCTGCCTCAATTAAGATTACAACTGATGATTTAGGTAATAGCCCAAATTTGCCTCAAACCGATAGCGATATTGTAAATATCAATATCAAACCAATTAATGATGCTCCAGTAAATACTGTTCCTAATCAAGCTCAAACTGTTGATGAAGATACAAATTTAGTCTTTAACAGTGCTAAGGGAAATCTAATCAAAATTGATGATGTAGATGCGAACGATAACAGAGGTACGGAAATTGTAAAGGTAACTCTTGGAGTTACGAAAGGAAAATTAACTTTACCATCAATTAATGGTATTACTTTTGCACCTAATAACAGCAATAATACATCTAATATAAGTTTTACAGGTAAGGTTGCTGATGTTAATCAAGCTCTTGATGGTTTAATTTATGTCGGAAATCCGAATGTAAATGGTGCTGATACTTTAACTATTCTGACGGAAGATTTAGGTAATTTTGGTGAAGGTGGGAATAAGACTAATTTATCTACAATTAATATCACCATAGATGCAGTTAATGACGCTCCAATAAATACGATTCCCCAAAATCAAATAGTAGATGAAGATACCGATTTAGTTTTCACTGGTGATAAATTAATTAAAATCAGTGATGTTGATATTAATGAAGGCACTGGTGAGGTTGAAGTTAAGCTTGCGGTAACAAAAGGAATACTAACTCTACAAAATACTACTGATTTATCCTTTGATGTTAATAATCCTAATGGAACATCTAATATTACTGTTAAAGGTAAGATTGACGATATCAATTCTGCCTTAAATACTCTTGTTTATCGCGGAAATCTTAATGCTAACGGTAGTGATACTCTTACCGTTACAACTAGCGATTTAGGAAATACGGGGATTGGAGGTGCATTAACTGATGTTGACAGCTTTGA
This sequence comes from Richelia sp. SL_2_1, assembly GCA_012033205.1. GTDB lineage: Bacteria > Cyanobacteriota > Cyanobacteriia > Cyanobacteriales > Nostocaceae > Rivularia. The sequence continues at coordinate 3,862 of JAAUSO010000186.1, forward strand.
AATTACCATTAATGCTGTTAATGATGCTCCTGTAATCAAGATTCCCAGCCAACAAGATGTAAATGAAGATGTCAAATTGGTTTTCAACGAAGCTAATCTAAATGCTATTAATATCAGCGATGTTGATGTTAAAGAAGGTACGGGTGATGTAGAGTTAACCTTATCTGTCGCTAGCGGAACTTTAACTTTAGGAAGTACTCTGGGTTTAATTTTCTCTCAGGGTGATGGTTTAGGCAATGATACCATGACCTTTAAAGGAAAAATTGATGATGTCAATCAAGCTCTTAATGGTTTAATTTATCAAGGGAATAAAGATGCTAATAGCAAGACTAAAGGAGAGGATACATTAACTCTCATTGTCAATGATTTAGGTAATACTGGTAAAGATAATACGTTGACAGATACCAAAGAAGTTAAAATTAATTTATTTGCAATTAATGACGCTCCTGTAAATACTGTTCCTAATGCACAAAATGTTGACGAAGATACTCAGCTAGTTTTTAATACCACCAATCAAAATGCAATTAGTATTAGCGACATAGACGTTAATGAAGGTACTGGTGAATTAGAAGTTACCCTGGGAGTAACTAAAGGTGTTTTAAGCCTGAGTCAAATTACAGGGTTAGTTTTCTCTCAAGGAAACGGTACCGCAAACTCCACAATGACTTTCAAAGGTACTTTAACAGATATTAATAGTGCCTTGGAAGGCTTAATTTACCTTGGAAATCAAGATGTCAATGGTGAAGATGTTTTAACCATTACTACTAATGACTTAGGCAACTTTGGAGAAGGTGGAGCATTAATAAAACAAGATACCGTCAATATTAAAATCAATCCTGTAAATGATGCTCCAATTAACACAATACCTCAAAACCAAATAACAGTAGACGAAGATACCGATTTAGTTTTTACTGGTGATAAATTAATTAGAATCAGTGATGTTGATGCTAATGAAGGTACGGGAGAATTAAAGGTAACACTTGCAGTTACACAAGGAAGACTCACTCTACAACAAACTACAGGATTAACTTTTGCTTCTGATAACTCTAACGGTACTCAAATTATCTTTACGGGTACAGTTACAGATATCAATCAAGCGTTAGAAAGTTTGGTTTATCGGGGAAATGAAAATTATAACGGTAGCGATACTTTAAGTATTATTACAGATGATTTGGGTAATACTGGCAGTGGTGTTATTCCACCAGTTAAAAACACTATTGCAATTACCGTTAACCCTGTAATGATGCTCCAGTCACTACTGCTGTTCCTTCCACCCAAACTGTTAAAGAAGATACTAGTTTAACTTTCAGTGCTGCTAATCAAAACGCGATCGCAATTTCTGATGTAGATGTAGATGGGGATAATCAAGCAGTCACAGCGATTCAGGTAACTCTTGCTGTTACTCAAGGTAAAGTCACTTTAAAGGAAACCACTGGTTTAACTTTCCAGACTGGGAATGAAAATGGAAACGGGGCTGTCATCTTTACTGGTAGTGTGGAAAATATCAACAAAGCTCTTGATGGTTTGACTTACCAAGGTAATCAAGATTTCAACGGTGAAGATACATTAACTATTAGTATTAACGATCAAAGTAACGGTGGTATTGGTGGAGAATTATTCCGACAGGATACTGTAAAAATTAATGTTACTTCTGTTAATGACGCTCCTGAAAATACAGTCCCGACGCTACAAACTATTCAGGAAGACAGCGATTTAATTTTTCATAATATCAGTATTAATGATATTGATATCAGCGACGGCAACAATGAAATCGAAGTTCAATTAGTCGTAAATCAAGGGATATTAACTCTCCAAGAAATTGCAGGATTAATATTTACTAATGGTAGTAGTAACAGTAGTGCGACAATTAGCGTTACGGGTAAATTAGCAGATATTAACCAAGCATTGGTAGGTTTGAAATATCGCTCAAATGCTAATTTTAATGGTAAAGATACTTTAACTATAACGACCAATGACCAAGGCAACATCGGCGAAGGTGGTAATTTATCAGACACCGATATTATTGATATTTTGATTACTCCTGTTAATGATGCTCCTGTAAATCAGATACCCCAAAAACAAAAAGTCGATCAAAATAAGCAATTAATTTTTAGCCAGCAAAAAGGTAACGGAATTAGTATCACCGATATCGATGCTCTTGAGGGTACAGAAGAGCTAGAAGTTACCATTGCTGTCAGCAGAGGTGTTTTAAGCTTGAGAGAGATGAGCGGGCTGAGTTTCCAAACAGGAGACAGTGACGCTGATACTACAATGACTTTTACAGGGCAAATTACAGATATTAATAATGCCCTCGAAGGTTTAATTTATCAAAGTGATAAGAGTTTTAGCGGGCAGGATACTTTAAGTATTACCACTAATGATAAAGGTAATTTTGGTGATCAGATTCAAATTAGTAAAGATGCTATTGACATTAGCGTTATTCCTGACACCGATTTAGATGGAATTATTGACGAAGTTGAAGAAAAAATTACTCAAGAATTCAGCAAGCAAAATCCCAATGATATTAAGTTACTTAATTTCAGTAATCAAGCTGCAGATGACCCTAGAATTGTTGCTTTATTTGGCGATATTGCCCAAACAAAACCAATTATTATTAGTATTGATCAAGATGAGACAAAACGACTTGTTGAAGATTTAGCAACTCCAGCATTAGTTTTTCAAAACTTAATAACTCAACTTTTTAATAATATTATTGGTGATGCAGTTGCTGCTTTCGATTCCGAAGAACGGAAAAACTATCATTGCAAAGTATCACCCCAGCTTTAGATATTCTCAACTTTGAAATTGCTGCAAATCCCGATATCTTAGCAGCAGATGTTCAAGAAAAAATTCAAGCAGGTATTAAGGAAAAACCTGTAAAAGTAGAAATTAAACTACCCGATGATGTCGCTGTCAATACAATTCTTAAACGTCAAGCTGACGGTACTCTTTACGATTTTCGCCGCTTATCAAATCCCGAATACGGTCAATTAAAACATGATATGTTAACGGGTGCGGTACTACAAGACCGCAACTTTGATGGTAAGGCAGATTGGGCTATACTTTACCTCCAAGATGGAGCATGGGGTGACGAAGATGGTTTAATTAATGGTCAAATTGAAAATTCTTTAATTGCGGCAAATTGGGATTTAGGGAGTAGTCGAATCGAAGTTCGTTCAAGCAACGACGGGTTAAATTTCTATGGAAACAGCAGCTATGTACAGTTTTCCCTTAATAGCTTTACCGGAATTGACGCTTCCGAAGTCGGAATCGCTCGTGTTAGTTTCACCGAAGATGGACAAATAGCGAAAGTTAACGGTAAATCAGTTAGTACTATCGAAGAAGCTAAGCAAGCAATTATTGTAGAGGGAGAAACGCTATTTAGCAGCTTGAAACAACGCGATCGCAATCCTAACATCGGAACTCAAACCCGTACCGTTAACTTTGAAGAAGGAGAGCAAGCAGTATTTTTCGTTATTCAAGCAGGAACAAAAGACGAGGTGCTGTTTAACGGTTTAGATGCAAAATCCGTCCAGTTTTCCCTTCCTAGTCTCAACCGTGGTACGACAATCATGACAGCAAGCAGCGACGCAAATGCACAAAACGTAAAAGTATCCCTAGCAGGATTATTTGACATCAGTAGCAAAATTTTGACTAGCGAAGAAGTGCGTGTTCAATTACCATTACTAGCAGTGGATCAAAGTCAAGCCATAGCTAAAACCACCGATGAATTGATCGATTTGCGATCGAACGGTGCTTTCGACGGAAAACAAGTCACCCTTAAATTCTCTGTTCAAAGAGAAGCAGCAAACAACAACTCCGCTTACTTTTATCGAGTTGACAACGCCAACGGTGCTATTTTAGACTCAGTTACTGATATGTTAATTGACCCTACAGCGAATTTAACTGTGGAAGAAAGACAGCGCTATCTTGAACTTGCAACTACTGAACGTCTTGTTAAAGATGTCCAATTTCAAACTTCTAACTTTCAAACTATGGAGATTTCCGTTAATTTTGCAGGTGGTGAATATTACGCACCTTTCCTCCTATCCGATGGTTCATTAACAAGTATCAACAATGACTTTAGCCGGGTGTTGACATCTTACACAGGTATTAATAGCGACCAAGTAGACCACATTCGCAGTTTCGGTAATAATAAATTTGGCTTTGAAGATATGATTGGTGGTGGCGATCGCGATTATAACGATATGATTCTTTCGATTGTGCAAGTTGAGATATTAGCTTAAATAGCAGCAAGGAAAGGAAGGAATTTTGTACCGAATTTTAAGGGACTTCCAAATAAGTAGTCATTCTTAATTCCCCCGATATCTGTTCTAGTTTGACTGGATATATCGGGGTTTTACTACAGGGTTAGTTTTGTATCAATTTTGACCACTTTGCTTTCTTTCTAGGATTATTAGACATCTCCGGAAATTAATTATGCGTTGTCCAAAACCTTTGTAGAGACGTTTCAGTGCTACGTCTTTCCTACAGTTCGCTGCACTACATAATGATTGGAAAATAAGTAGTTAAACATAATTAATTACACAATGTCATTGCGAGTGCAGCGTTCACCGCTAGGTGCGGCTCAGCGTAACGAAGCATATGTCCTTCGGACACGCTTCGCGAACACAAGGGCTGGGATTACTATCTCCCTCCGGGAGACGCTGCGCTAACGCTTCGCTCGTAATGACGGTAAATAATTTTGTTGAATTACTTATGTACATTCAACCAAGCACATCAAAAGGTATCGCCATTGCTGCAAGTTTATTAGTATCTACTCCGCGTACTCCTGCTGGTAAGTTCACTCCTTCGACGTTCAAACCACCACGAGTAGCAGTATCTAAATCATCAAGTAATTTATCTGTAACGTCCAAAAATTCATCCTCATTGGGAGCAATTGGTCCACGTGTTTTACCACCTCTTTTAGCAATTCCTTGAAGTGCTTTCAGAGAAGTTCGTAATGGAGATGTACTAGCAATAATTAATGCTTCTGTCATTCCCAATGGTTCCCCTACTGTTAGTTTAAATCCATCATTCTGGCTGGGAATTGTGCGTTTTTCACCTGCTGATAATAACGTTGCACCTTCAGCAACTCCCCAATCATTAGGAAATATTACCGCCATTTCACCTGCTGCATCAATAACTAAAATACTAACGTAAAGCGGAACGGATTCTTGATTTTCTAGTTCAAAAGCAACTTGGGTACCGATAGGTAATTTGGGAATACCGTTTTCTGTAATTACTGGTGGTTTTACAAGTGTATTTTGATTATCAGTTTGTTTTTTAAAACCTCTAACTGGAAAGGTTTCACTAATAACTTTTTGGCTACCAGCTATATTCATAGAAGCGGTAACTTTGATTTTTGAAGTATTAGTATTACCCAGCATTTGTTTCACAATTCGCGCTGCTAAAAGTGATTTAAATTTAGGTATTAAACGTTTGATTGCATCTGTAACTGTTTCTCCCGAATCTCCAAAAGATTTGGGTAAGATTTCATCTAATGTTGCTAAAAATAATCCAAAACTACCTACTGGTGGAAGATTTGGGATGCGACGTTTTTGTAATTCTTGATATCTCGCACTCGTCATTGCACCAAATATATACTGCACTTCTTGCTGTCTCAAAGGTAAAGCAGATACGCGGTTGATTGTTTGAAAAGCTTGTTTTGCTTGATTAAGAGTGTTACTGTCGAAAGTATCATCAAGTCCAATATTTAACTTGATATTTGGTGAAATACCTCGAATTCTTTCTTGTAAAAGCGTTCCCGGTTTTAATTGTGTGGTATTAATTAACGTACCTTTACCAACCAAACCTTGACGGGATTCTAATTTTACAAATCCTTTTCCTCCACCGTCAGCAACCGTAAAAACTGCATCTTTCTCGAAAGCTTCCAAAGACTCAGAATCTACTCCACCCAGCCATAATTCTACTTGATTGCCATTAATTTTAGTAATTACCGCTTCGGCATAGTTAGCATTAAAAGGAGTAAAGTAAAGTGGTGGATTGGGTTGCTTGGTATTTGTTTCTAATTCTGGAATTTGGTCGTAACCTTTCCTGTCAGAATATATATTAGTACTGCGACTGACATCAACTAATATTCTTTTAACAGATTGATTTTGCGGTTGTTGCCAAAGATATTGAGTAAATAGATATGTAAATGCACCTGCGGAAAAGTCATCGAAGGAAGCATCAACCGCTAATTGTTCGCGTTTTGCAGAAGCTATGACAACTCCTTTCGCTACACCTTGACGACGCAATCTGAGGAACTCTTGAGGAGAAAGATTCAACCGTTTCAACCATTGACTTTGATATTCGATTTCTTTGGGATTAATTTGTAATTTTTTGCTATTACTACGGGAACGAACCACAAAATTACCGCGTTTTGCACCTCCAGAATGACAGCTATCCAATACCATAGTGACGTTATCCGTTTTCAATGCATACATGAGTAGAAACAGCGTGTGTCCCATGATATCTTGGACTACACCACCAGAGGAATTGTTACCCGAATCAATGGGAATCAGCGTACTATTGTAACCATCTTGGCTGTCTTTATCGGGATCTATAACTTGTCCACCATGTCCGGAAAAGTGAAATACTACAGTATCCCCAGGTTGAGCTTGTTTAATTAAATGTTCTTCAAATGCAGTTAATATACCTTGTCGTGTAGCTTGTGCGTCAGTGAGGGTAAATATATCTTTGGGGTTGAATCCGAAGCGGTGAATTAATAATTGCTTTTGTAATAACACATCATTAACACAACCCCCCAAAGCTCCAATATTCGCAGGGTAATTATTAATTCCTACTAATAATGCTAATTTACGTCCGTTATTTTGTGCGAGAGCTTTTGTATATTTATTTCCCTGCTGGATGATATCCAACTGACTGATACCAATTGCAGTTAATGCAGAACCAGTGAATTGTAGAAAATGACGGCGTTTCATAGGATTTTATGTTTTAGATTGTTGGAATGAACGATGTTTGATTATTTATATATCTGAGATTTGTAGGGGTATGCAGTTTTTCTCGTTATTCTCAAACCATCGGGGAATACAATTAATTCCCCGTTTTTCGCGAAAGTCCTATAAACACAGGAATAAAATGCAGCCTATCATAGTTAACGAGAAGGAATACCAGCAATAGAAAGTTACATTTTGCTACGTATTACCGCTGATGTTTTTAAAGTTTTGACATACACAGTTTAAGTTTATGTAAAGTTGCATACCCTTACATCGGAATGATAAAAAGTATGTGCAAAAAAAACTCTGCGTTCCTCTGCGCTTACCTCCGCGTCACTTTGCGTTAAAAATATATAATTCCGATACAAACGGATTTGATATCAAGCAACTACATTTTTCTCTTACCGACTAGCAGCAAAAGAAATTAGATTTTTGCATACCCAGAAAACCGTGAGAACTATATTAAATTGTAAATATCAAAATCCGGTATAATCACGTATGAATAATCAAAATAAACCTCAACAGGTAGGGCAAAGGCTTCCTATGTGGACTTCTCGCGCTGTAGCTTTATTTTTCACCTTGTTCCTGTTATCGGAATCAACAATCGCTAATGTCAAGGGTTATGGGTTGGAAATAGCACAGCAACCAGTACCTGCTCCTTCAGTTCCCTTGAGTGCAGATAAGCAGCAGCGATATCAGGAGGGAGTTAAGTTATATCAAGAAGCACAGGAATTAGATAAAAAAGGAACTAAGGAAGGATATCAAGAGGCAATTGAGAAATATCAACAAGCATTGAAAATTGCTCAGGAATTAGGATTACGTCAAGAGGAAGCATTTATATATCAAAATATTGGCGAAGTTTACTTTTTGCTGTCAGATAACAATAATGCCCTAAGCTTCTTTAAGCAAGCATTGACAATTTGGGAAGAATTAAATCAGCCAGTTGATAAAGCAGTAGTAGAACATCTTATTGGTAATGCTTACAGCAGTATTGGTGAATACAACACAGCGCTAGAATATTATCAGAAAGCAGAATTATTTTTTAGGAAAAAACAAGATTTTTTTTATCTCAGCAGAACTTTAAGAGTGGCTGCTCAAGCCTACATGAGATTAGGCAATATGGATAAAGCACTTAATTCCCTGAATGAAGTACTAGAGATTTGTCGGAATACACTTAAAGACTCAGTATGCGAAGCTAATACACTTAATTCTATAGGTTTTTTGTATTCTCAAAAATTAGATTCTAAAGCTGCTTTTGAAAATTATAATCAAGCTTTAGAAATTCACCGTAAAAATGGAGATTTGTCTGGGCAATCTCAAACTCTGAGAGGGATTGCTGACTTAATGAGTAAATTAGGTAAACATAAGGAAGCTCTACAACATTTAGAAGAATCCCGAAAACTACTAAAGGGTAAAGATACTCTTATTGAACAAGGATTGATTCTTGACGGGATAGGTGATGTTTACAGTTCATCAGGAGATTTTCAGAAAGCAGTTAATTACCACAAGCAATCAAGAATACTATTTTCCCAAGCGGGAGAAATTACCTTAGAGTCTTTGAGTATAGGAACAATTGTCAGTATTTACAGGAATTTTATAGGTGATTATCAACAGGCACTTATATATATAGAAGAAGCACTTGCTCTTCATCGTAAAGCAGGTGATAGGGAACAAGAAGCATCCGCTTTTAACCAAAAAGGTGATATTTACATCCGACAGGGAAATTATCAGCTTGCATTAGATGCTTATAATCAAGCTTTAGAAATTGAGCGTTTAATCACTAAAAACCCCAAAGCAGAAGCTCGCACCCTTGGAAATATTGCATTACTCTACAATTTTTTAGGCGATAATAATTTAAGTATTAGTAATTACAATCAAGCACTAAATATTTATAGAAAGCTAAATGACAAAAAGCAACAAGCTAGAATTTTTAACTACATTGGTGGTGTTTCTCAATCAAATGGAAAACTTGATGAGGCAATCGAATCTTATAATCAAGCACTTCAATTATTTAATAAAGAGGATTATACATCTGAAATTGCCATACGTTGGGGTTTAGCAAAAACCTATCGTGACAAGAATGATTATTCTAAAGCATTCGAGGCTGCTAATCGTGCATTGGAATTATCCGAACAGTATCAAAATTATTTTCAAGAAACAGCTTCTATTGAAATTATTGGTAGCATATATCTTATAAAAGGAGATTATAAAAATGCCTTAGATAACTATACAAAAGCTATAAAAAATTATCGAAAATCTGGGTTACTAAAGAAAGAAGCTGAAATATTAAACACCATTAGTATTGCTTATAGCTCACAAAAACAATACCAACAAGCAATAGATATACTCAACGAAGAATTAAAAATAAGGCGGTTTTTTAAAGACATTCAAGGAGAAGCAGATGCACTTTATTCCATCGCAAAAAACCAACGCAAACTAAAAAACCTAGAAACCGCCCTAACCAACATCGACTCAGCAATCACAATTGTCCAAAACATCCGCAGTAACGTCCAAAATCCAGACTTACGTACATCCTACTTCGCCACAGTCCAAAACTACTACAAATTCAAAATCAACCTATTGATGGAACTCCACAAAAAACACCCATCAAAAGGATATAA
>JAAUSO010000034.1 GCA_012033205.1 Richelia sp. SL_2_1
GAACAATTCGACTTGATTATAGTAAGTTAGGAGTTAGGAGTTAGGAGTTAGGAGTTAGGAGTTAGGAGTTAGGAGTTAGGAGTTAGGAGTTAGGAGTTAGGAGTTAGGAGTTAGGAGTTAGGAATTAGGAGTTGTAGAGACGGGGGGTATTGCTACGTCTTTACGAAAATTAGGATTTAGGAGCCACTGCGGTTAAAGCTTCAAATATCGCAAATTTCAGTTGAGTAGAATACACTAAAACCTCACCCCCTTCCCCTCTCCTTCATAAGGAGAGGGGTGCCCAGAGGGCGGGGTGAGGTAAAATTTGTATTGCACCCAAGTGAAAACCGCTATATTTGCCCAATAACCAATGCCCAATATTGATTTAAAAGAAGTATATATTATAAGGAAGAAATAAAAAATGAAGGTTGCATTTCTGGGTACTGGATTAATGGGACAACCAATGGCACAAAGGTTGTTAGAAAAAGATGTGGAGTTAATAGCTTATAACCGTACCCCAGAAAAATTAGAACCGATTAAAGCAGCAGGTGCCGAAATTGCCGAACATCCTCATCAAGCAATTAGTGCTGCGGACTATGTAGTCCTCATGCTTACCAACACCGCAGCTATTTACACCGTCTTACTTTCCGATATGTCTTCCAGAAGTGTAGCAGGAAAACAAGTTATTCAAATGGGGACAATTACCCCTACCGAAAGTAGAGAAATTCGAGATGCAGTAGTTGCTGCTGGTGGAGACTACATTGAAGCACCAGTACTCGGTAGTATCCCCGAAGCCAAAACTGGTAAATTAATTGTCATGGTAGGCGCACAAAAAGAGCAATACAGACACAGTTTGGAACTATTAAAACATTTTGGTCCCGAACCCATATTAGTAGGTCCCGTAGGCAGTGCAGCAGCTTTAAAATTAGCTTTAAACCAATTAATTGCATCCTTAACATCTGCCTTTGGTGTTAGTTTGGGATTTATCCAAAGTCAGGGTATTAATCCAGACATATTTATGCAGATTTTACGTGAAAGTGCTGTTTATGCACCCACTTTTGATAAAAAACTACAACGCATGGTAGACGGAAATTATACTAATCCCAACTTCCCCATGAAACACTTAGTCAAAGACACAGATTATTTTATTGAAGAAGCCAAAGAAGCCGGTTTAAACGTCAGCAGCATTCAAGGAGTGCGAGAAATTCTCGATATGGCGATGAAAATGGGAATGAAAAACCAAGATTATTCATCTTTGTTTGAAGCAATTAAAGCCGGAGAGTAGGGAACAGTTGACAGTTGACAGTTGACAGTGGACAGTTGTTTATTACTAGTCTTTAACCTTTGACCTTTAACCTTTGACCTTTGACCTTTAAGCTTATAGCTTTGGTAAAATCTCCGGTAATAATTGCCCTGGAACTTTGGATAAAGCTAAATTTTGTCCTTGAATTCCTAATTCATCGTGAAAACCGCGAATTGTTTTAACCATATAAGTAATCGTGCTTTGATGGGAAACTGAATTTTTATTAATTCCTGCTAAAGCTTGTAAATGATTTTCTAATGCTTTTTCTAAATATTGGGAACGAATCGATTTATCTTCTGTAAAAAATTTATCTGTAGCTAATTGATAGTTTGCTAAACCCAAATTATTATGAGTTGCAAACACATCAAAACTTAAAGATACACCTGTAAGTGAATGAGCTAAAGCTAAGGCTTCATCATAAGCTTCAATACACATCTTTAAATATTTTAATTTATTGTCTTTGTCCGTTTGGGGTTGATTTGCTAAATGCCAGTAAGCAGTACCAAGATTATTTTGTGTCGCGGCGCAAGCTGTGGGAACGTTGGCTGGTGTACGATATTTCAATGCTTCATTATAAGCATTGATAGCTAATTGCAAGTTTTCTGCTGGTTGTTCGTATTGTGCAAGATTCCAGTAAGCTGTGCCAATATTATTTTGAATCATGCCATATTTCAAGGGTTCTTGCTCGGAGTTATAATAAACAAGGGCATGGTTGTAAGCGATTACAGCTTGCTTTAAATTTGGTACAGGTTGATTATATTGCGCTAAATGCCAGTAAGCAGTACCCAAATTATTTTGACAAGCTGCATACTTTAAAGGTTCCATTTCCGCAGTACGAAAACCTAGAGCCTCTGTATATGCTGTTACCGCATTTTGCCAATTCTGATCTGGATTGTGAAAACGAGCTAAATCCCCATAAGCCGTTCCTAAATTATTTTGTACTCTAGCATAAGTTTCTGGATGAGTTTCCGCTGAAATCAACTTTAACGCTAATTCGTAAAATTCAATACCTTGTTCAATATAAGCCTGACCTTCCTGAGAATTCGGTGGGGTGCGATACAACATCCAATAAAGCGTACCCAAGTCATTTAACACATCTGGTACCACAGGGGAAGAATCATCATAGGAAATTGATTCTTGATATGCCAGAATTGCTATCATTAAGTTTTCTAAAGTCGATTGTCCCTGTTCTATACGGATGCGATAAATATTTCCTAAGCGATAATAAGCAGCTCCAATATCTGCTTCATTTGCTTGTTGTGAATGTAAATTTTCAATTTCTGGCAAAATTTGCTGTACTTGCAAGTTTTGCTGTGAATCGTCAGCGATTGTAGTGCCGATGGTTGCCAATATCAACTCGGTTAACTCTTTGCTAATATGAGGCAAATCTGACGAATTGGTAATCTGACTCGAATTATTTTTCCTGATGGGTTGGGTATTTTCCTCCTGCTCCATTCCAGGAATAAATACTTCGAGTGCCGATAGGGGATTTTCTTCTTTCGGTGTCAAAGATTCTGGTAGCAATTCCAAGGAATTACCAGAATCGTAACCCGTTTGTGCTAGCGGAAAATCCAAATCTTCCCCAAGCTCCAAATCCTCAAGCGGCATTGTTAATTGTTCTTCGTCTATGAGTGGTTCTTCCACAGAGTCTAAATCAAAACTCTTCTGAGCCGAAAAACGTCGCGGCGTACTTCGAGTTTGGGTTGTTGGAGTTGGTTCCCCAGCAAACAAAAATATACCCGTCCGACAACGCCAAAACTGTGGTGCAGACTGCTCAATTGCGCGTAACCACGGACGCGGAACCCATAGTAACAAGCTTGATTCTAAAAATCTGCTGTCTTTTTGACTTGACAGATGCTGTTCTGTTAAACGTAAATAATGTAAAAATAAACGCTGTATCGCAACAGGTTGTCTAGTTAATTGTTCCGTACCCACCATTTGAAATGACGGTATTGGCAAAGCCTTTCCCGGCACATCTTGGGAACCACCTACAACTGGTGGGGGATAATTAGTTAACCATTGATTTATTTGCGCTATGGGATTTGGGTCATTTAAATTCAACCGTAAAGTGACCAATCGCGGATAAGCTGGGGTACTAGCTTCAGATTCATTACTGATAGGCTGATACAACACCTGCCCTACGGGATATGCCAAAGTTGAATGTAAACGAGCCGCCACCTGATTTCTCAGGTTTAAATCGTCACATACCGCTATGAAAATTTGTCTTCGCAAGCCCAGACTTAAAGCAAGTTTCAAGCGGTGATATACTTGCCGGTTCCAAGCTGAGTTATCCGATGTTACAGTATCCTTTAAGCTCATAGCGGCTCATCATCAGCCAAATGCAGTTTACTTTCCCTTTAGGGACAATATATAAGCAGCAACCTTCGTTGTGAATATGACTACGGTTTTCAAGTAATTATTGCATTGCTCAGGAAAAATCCGGTCTTTCAGCTTTTACTGATAAAAAAAGTTGTATTTTATACTTATCTTTTGATGGTATTTTAACAAATAAAAAACCAGGCTCCTAGATAGATTGGAACCTGTTATACCAAAAATAGATAAATTTGTGTCAGAAACTTATATTAACCAACATTAGACACCGAGAAGGCGACGAAAAATAAACCGCCAATCAATGCAGCAGCCCCAATCCCTAAGACAAGATAAGTGATTTGTTGCTTTTTATTCGGAGGCTCAGCGTTGTAAACCTTTGGTTCACGAGCAAAATTATTTAAACGACCGCCTTCTTCTGTGGTATATGGCATAATAATATCCTTGTTTTTCTCTCAATCTTATTTTACATGAACGGTATATCTACTCTCCTAAATATATAGTTTGTAAGAATAGGGAGTAGGGAATAGGGAATTGGGAATTGGTAATTGGGAATTGGGAATTGGGAATTGGGAATTGGGAATTGGGAATTGGGAATTGGGAATTGTTAACTGATAACTGTTAACTGATAACTGTTAACTGATAACTGTTCCTGTCAAGGGAGAGGAAGCGCTAGCGTAATCCTTAAGGGGCATTCTACCAGCTAAATATGCTAAACGTCCGGCGACTGCTGCCATATTCATCGCTCTTGCCATTGCAGCTGGGTTTTTAGCAAGGGCGATCGCACTATTGATCAACAAAGCATCTGCACCCATTTCCATTGCTTGGGCTGCTTCCGATGGAGAACCGATTCCCGCATCTACTACTACCGGAACCTTGGCGTTTTCAATAATAATTTTTATGTTGGCGGTGGTTTGCAATCCTTGTCCGGAACCTATGGGGGCTGCTAAGGGCATTACTGTTGCACATCCGGCTTCTTCTAAGCGCTTTGCTAACATCGGATCGGCGTTGATGTAGGGGAGTACGGCAAAACCTTCTTTTACTAATTGCTCGGCAGCTTGTAGAGTACCTATGGGGTCTGGAAGTAGATATTTAGCATCGGGAATAACTTCTAATTTGACAAAATTATTATCTTCTTGCCCAAGAATTTTCGCCATTTCTCTTCCTAAACGGGCAACGCGAATCGCTTCTTCTGCGGTTTTACATCCGGCGGTGTTGGGCAACATCCAAATTTTACTCCAGTCTAATGCTTCGGCTAAACCTTCATGACCGGGGGCGTTGGTTTGCACTCTACGTACTGCAACTGTAACTATTTCACATTCACTCTCTGCCACACTTTGCTGCATTTCGGCAATACTTGGGTATTTACCCGTACCTGTCATCAAACGCGATGTAAATTCTTTACCAGCTATTTTTAAAATAGAATCTTTAATTGGTAATGGAGAAGAAATATTACCATGAGAAAAATTTACTTCGTTCGTGAGCATGGCGGTAGATGTAGATGATGAATTATGAAAGCGTGAATAATCAAAGTGATTCAGCAACGGATCGGCTTTTCCTGACAAGATTAAGTCAGCAGTTAATTTTGCTGTGATCGGTGTTAGCAGAATACCATTACGATGATGACCAGTGGCAAATATTAAGTTTTTGCACCAACTATTACCAAGGATGGGTAATTCATCGGGAGTAGTGGGACGAAATCCCCACCACAATTCTTCGATGGGATAATTTTGTAATTGAGGATATAGCCGAATAGCTGCTGTAAGTAAACTTTGAATGCCTAAAGGTGTATTTCCATCAGTAAAACCGACATTTTCACAGGTAGCCCCGATAATAATTCTGCCGTCGCGTCTGGGTACAATGTAAATATTCTCTCCGAATAGTACTCGACCCAAAGGTAATTCTGGAGTAGACAATGGTACTTTAAGACTCAACATTTGTCCTTTGACAGGACGCACAGGTAAAGGTAATAATTGATTCGACCAAGCACCCGTTGCTAACACGTATACAGAAGCGCTGAGGGTGCCAGCATTGGTTTGTAAACCCGTTACTTGTCCTTGCTGTTGAATAATTCCTTTTACCGTAATCCCTTCTTGGATTTCTACACCAAGAATTTCAGCAGCAGTTAAAAGTGTTTGGAATAAAGCACGATTGTCTACTTGACCATCTTCAGGGTGCCACCAACCGCCAATTACTTCTTCACTTAATCCCGGTTGGTATTGATGGATTGCTTGTTTATCTAACCAATAGGAGGGAGATGGGGTGATAGGAGCATGGGAGGAAACAAAGGAAAATCCTGCTTTATCCCCTTGTCTCCTTGTCTCCTTGTCTCCTTGTCGCTCATAAACGGGAGCTAAAATACCGCAAGCCCAATAACCAGTATCTAAACCCGTTATGTCAGCTAATTTTCTCGTCCAATCTGGATATAAAAATAGGGAACGATTACATAATTCCAGCATCGCCCGATGGGAAATCCGTTCGGCAGAAGGTGCCAACATTCCCGCTGCGGCTGTTGCTGCTGCTGCTTTGTGATTTCGGCTTATAGCGGTGACTTTGGCACCGCGTAGTTTGAGCTCAATGGCTGTTGCTAAGCCGATAACACCGCCACCAATAATTAAAATGTCACTAGTCATTAGTCAGCCGGTCATTAGTCGTTAGTTATTATTAACTAGTAACAAATAACTAGTAATTTATATCTTATAACTCCCAACTGATAATCGACTGCTAATAACCAGTATTTTTTACCATAAAGCCCGAATTGGTGCGTTATTGTCAGATGTACTTCTTCTTTGACCTACACTAGTTGATGGTGTAGTAGATTCTGTTGTACTACCTTGAGCGGTTGTTGTGGGCGCACTTTGAACAGTTTTTTGGTTATTATTGCTATTTTGAGCAACGCTGCTTTCTCCAGAAGACCCAGTAGCAGTACTATTAACATTAATATTCGCTGGCAGAACTTGCGATTCTCTTCTCCTTGTGGGAACTTCAGCATTACGTCCATCCATCGGAAAATTGATACCCAACAATGTACCTAGCAAAATCGCCAAGCCACCTGCCATCAAAATTAACGGTGTCCATCTACCCATTTTTGTTTATCTCCTTTTCCAAATTAATGGTATATTTTCTTACTTTTTCATATTTCTATTTTCCTACTTAAAGCTTAACCTTTTGACTTTTGTCAAAAATTTTCAGCGAAGAAAATGGAAACTTTCCGTCTTTTCACATTTGAACAATACAACGGTTGTATCGGTACACTTACCAATATTACTAACAGTTAATTGTTAATTACTGTATTCACTGTTGTGATAAAGGTCAATGCCATTTTGTTGCAAAACAAATAATCAAAATATCAGCTTGTACTTGGGAACTGCAACGCCGGAATTGCATATATAATCATTGTCTTAGGTTGATCTGAAAAAACAGGCATCTTACATTACCAAACTGGCTTTTTATTCTTATACATTGACACATAGCTTTGTGAGTTGTTGTTCTACTCTCTACTAATTATGACCGTAAATTCCTCACATCAACTTTGGATATACGATACCACGCTACGAGATGGTACTCAGCGTGAAGGCTTATCAGTTTCGCTGGAAGATAAATTACGTATCGCTAGGAGACTAGATGAACTGGGAATTCCTTTTATTGAAGGTGGTTGGCCCGGAGCTAACCCTAAAGACGTACAGCTTTTTTGGCAATTGAAAGAACAACCACTCAAACAAGCCCAAATTGTTCCCTTTTGTTCGACTCGAAGACCGAATAAACAGGCAAGTTGTGAACCAATGCTGCAAGCTATTCTTGCTGCGGGTACTAATTGGGTAACTATTTTTGGGAAGTCTTGGGATTTGCACGTTACCGAAGGTTTGAAAACCAGTTTAGCAGAAAATTTAGAAATGATTCGCGATACGATTGAGTATTTTCGCGCTCATGGTCGTCGTATTATATACGATGCCGAACACTGGTTTGACGGTTATAAGCACAATCGGGATTATGGGTTACAGACTCTCAAAACTGCTGTTGCTGCGGGTGCAGAATGGTTAGTTTTATGCGATACAAATGGTGGTACTTTACCTCACGAAGTTTCACAAATTGTTACCGATGTCAAGAAAAATTTTCCCGAATATATTCAACTGGGAATTCACACTCACAATGATTCGGATACAGCCATCGCCAATGCTCTGGCTGGAGTGATGGCGGGGGTAACGATGGTACAAGGGACAATTAATGGCTATGGGGAACGCTGCGGCAATGCCAATCTTTGTTCTTTAATTCCGAATTTACAGTTAAAGATGGGCTACAAGTGCATTGCCCCGGATCAGCTATCAAAGCTGGCACAAACCAGCCGTTTTGTCAGTGAAGTAGTTAACCTTGCTCCTGACGAACACGCTCCCTTTGTCGGAGGTTCGGCTTTCGCTCACAAAGGAGGTATTCATGTATCGGCAGTGCAAAGAAATCCCCTAACCTACGAACACATCGAACCGGAGAAAGTCGGAAATTCTCGTCGGATAGTAATTTCCGAACAAGCAGGAATCAGCAATGTTTTAGCTAAAGCCAGTGGATTTGGTATTGAGCTTGATAAAAATCATCCAGCAACGCGGGAAATATTACAGCGTCTCAAAGAATTAGAAAGTCAAGGATATCAGTTTGAAGCAGCCGAAGCTAGTTTTGAATTGTTGATGCGTTCGGTTTTACAAACTCGTCCCTGTTTTTTCCAAGTCAAAGGCTTTCAAATTCATTGCGATTTAGGTTCATCTTTGGAAACAACCAAAGCCCTCGCCACAGTTAAAGTCGCGGTGATTGGTGAAGATATTTGGGAAGCAGCCGAAGGTAATGGGCCAGTTGCTGCAATGGATGCAGCTTTACGCAAAGCTTTACTCAAATTTTATCCGCAAATCAATACATTTGAACTAACAGATTACAAAGTGAGGATTCTCAACGGACATAGCGGCACTTCAGCCACAACGCGGGCAATGGTGGAAATCGGCAATGGACAGCAGCGCTGGACAACCATCGGAGTTTCTAACAATATATTAGAAGCTTCTTATCAAGCAGTAGTACAAGGATTGGAATATGGTTTAATGAAACACTCGCAATTAAATGGTTGTGTTATTGGGGAAAAAAGTCAGTTGACAGTTGACAGTTGACAGTTGACAATTACCAATTACCAATTACCAATTACCAATTACCCATTACCAATTACCAATTTCAGACAAAATATTAAAAACACTCTCACACCTAATTTATGATTGGCTTAGCAGGCTTAAAACAGATTCTTTGCTTAATTGGGGTATTATTCCTCTCGATTTTTAGGATTGAAAATTTAAGCTAAACTTTCCCAAGCTTGGGCTACGACTTGGCTTAGCCAACGACGTTGCTGTTTATCAAGTACGGCATCTTCTGCTAAAAGTTGTGAAGTCAACTCTTCTAATGATTGACCTTGAGAACGGACTAATTTTATTACGCCTGCAATGGCAACAGCAACCAGTTCCTCATTAACTGGCTGTTGTCTCATCGCAAAGATTTGTTGGGGGTTATCTGGGATGGGATAATTCATGGCGTGTATGTCAATAATTAAAGGAACAAAAAAACTTGCGAACTCTTAAACTTTCTTTACAGAATATTTATTCAACTGATAGGGCGGAGTTTACCGCGATTTACAACTTTCTTAAATCTGTCTTAATGAGTAGATTTTGGGTATATTGCCACTAAAAATGAAAGAAATTATTTATTTAGAAATCCCAACTCCAGACACAGCAAGGGTAAGAGACTGGTTGCAAAATTCCTTTGAGCCGGGAACTTGTGACAAGATATTAACGTCCGATGGCATTCGCTTGAAGTCGTCTGATACTACATCTGTTGTTTCAGCTATTACGGAAAAGTTACCAAACGAATTATCTGTATTTGTGTGGAATGTGCAGCGAACCACGTATTTAAAGGTGTTTCGATGGGGTGAGAAATTTTCACAAGAGATACAAATTTTACGAAAGCTCACGGATGAGGTGCGCGATCGCTTTCCTCATAATTATCCTGAACCACCAGTAATTGATTTGTCCAAACAATCAATTTTTGCAGCGCTAGCTGCTCATTATCCCCTTACCGTTAAGTATTTCCAGAAAATGCCTAACGGAGAATACGATTTAAACCGTGCTTACTGGTGGGAACAACGTTGGCGCGAAGGTGTAAGGAATCCCCAACAGCCAAAGCAAGTTATATTTTCGCACCATGAAGCGGCTACAAGCGGATTTCCCTTGTCTTCTTCTAGTTACGACCTAATCTATATCGGCGGTGCTTTAGGGGTGATTCATGCGGCATTAATGGCTAAATTAGGCTATAAAGTACTGTTGGTGGAACGCTTACCTTTTGGCAAGATGAATCGGGAATGGAATATTTCCCGCTCGGAAATTCAAAATTTGGTAAATTTGGGTTTGCTGACTGCTGCGGAAGTGGAATCAATTATTGCTCGCGAATATAAAGACGGATTTAATAAATTTTTTGATGCTTATATTCCCAATCAACTCAAATCGCCGATTCTTCACACACCAACCGTACTAAATATAGCTTTAGATTCAGAAAAATTACTGACTTTATGTGGCGAGAAATTGCGATCGGCAGGCGGTGAAATTTGGGATGAAACGGAATTTATCAAAGCAGATATTGATGCATCTCAAGTTGTTTTGACGCTCAAGGATTTATCATCACAAAGTCAACATCTTGTGAGTGGCAGATTGTTAGTAGATGCCATGGGAACAGCATCACCGATTGCCTGGCAACTCAACCCCAAACGGGCTTTTGACAGCGTATGTCCGACAGTCGGAGCAGTCGTCGAAAGTGGATTTGAACCTGAAGTTTGGGATTCTCAATACGGTGATGTTCTCAACAGTCACGGGGATATTTCACGGGGAAGACAGTTGATTTGGGAATTATTCCCTGGAGAAAACAAAGAACTGACAATTTACTTATTTCATTATCATCAAGTAAACCCTGAAAATCCTGGCTCCTTAATGGAGATGTACGAAGACTTTTTCCACATTTTGCCAGAATATCGCCGCTGCGACATGGATAAACTAGTTTGGAAAAACCTACGTTTGGATATATACCAGGACATTTCAGTGTTGGTAGTCGCGATCGTACTGTTGCTGTGAATCGTTTAATTGCGATTGGTGATGCTGCATCGCTTCAGTCTCCCCTAGTATTTACTGGCTTCGGTTCTTTAGTACGCAATCTCGGCAGGTTAACAGAACTTTTAGATACTGCGCTCAAGCATGATTTACTATCTGCCAGAGATTTAAATCAAATTCGCGCTTTTCAAAGTAATATTGCCGTAACTTGGATGTTTTCCAAAGGTATGATGGTTCCTACGGGGAAATTTATCCCACCGGAGCGTATCAATGCTATGTTAAATAACTTCTTTGGGTTATTGGCAGATGAACCATTGGAAGTAGCAGATAACTTTATCAAAGATAGATTTGATCTGCTGACTTTTAACCGACTCGCATTGAAAGCAGCTAAGAAAAATCCCGCATTGCTACTGTGGATTTGGCAACTTGCCGGAGCAAAAGATTTACTGAGATGGGTTGGTAACTATATTGACTTTGCCCGTCACAGCATAGTTAGTGCTTTATTTGGTAAATGGTTTGAGGGATTTATCCGCTCAATGCAGCCAAAGTTAGAATCTCGGTTCCCAGGGTTATGGTTACGGCTTTTGGCTATCAATTATGCACTTAGCGCGGGTAAACCACTTCCCCAAAGCCAAAATTATCAATTAACAGTTGACAGTGGACAGTTGACAGTTGACAGTTGACAGGTTAGTTTTGACCCTTGACCTTTAACCTTTAACCTTTAACCTTTAACCTTTAACCTTTAACCTTTAACCTTTAACCTTTTTCAGGAAATTTTGGTAATTCTACGGATGATAATGATTTTCGTCCTTTAGGTGGACGTTTGGGATAAATCAATGGGGAAGGAGAATTAGTATGATACTCATCATTGTTGATCAACTCAAAGATGTGTCATTATCGGATAAGTCAAAAGCTGGAAAATGAGAAATTTCTTCCCAATAATCTTGAGTTTCGCTGTCACTATTCTCATTCATCGATGAGGTAAAACTTATCGTCTGCTCGTTGTTTGTAGAATAATTTTGATCGGTTTCAATATTACTTATGAGATTATCATCGTTATTTGTTCCACGGGGTTCGATAACAGTTTTCCAATTAGGAATTATCGCGGATGAGTTTTCTACATTTTCTTTTGGGAGAGATTTTTGTAATCCAGATTCAGTTTGAGAAAAAAATGTTTGGATAACGTTATCTAACTTTTCTTCTAATTCCGATGAATCTGAGGGGGAAACTATTTGCTGTTCGGTTGTTTTCTCGGCTGCTGCATCATTTACTAAATCTTCTGTCGGCGTTATATCTGGATTAGCTGAAAATTCCCAAGTAGAAGATTCTTCTGGAATTGAATTTTCACTATCATTAGCTGCGGATGTTGTCAGAATTTCTTGCCAAAGGTCATTTTGTATTTGGTATGATTCCGATGGAGCCGACCAAGGTTGAATTGATTGTATACTTTTTATGGTTTGAGTTTGCTTAAATTTACTTAATTTGGAATTAATTGTTGTATCGCAAAAACTACTGTCGGTATCATCAAGGGTATCGTAACCAGGAATTGTTGTTTCTAGACTCTTTTCCAAAGCAGCTTTAAATTGTAAAGTTTGACGCTGTTGACGTTTGAGTCTAGTACGCAACTCCCGACAATCATTTTCTGACTGGGATAAAAGCTGAGATTGTTCGTTGTATTTCGTCTGTATCAAAGCAGATTCCCGTTCAATCTGAGCAAGACGTTGCTGATTGAGTTCGATAATTCCTTTATAAGACTCAGCCAAACTTTCTTGACGTTGAGCATTTTTTACGGCATTTTCTAACTGCTCGAACAAAGATTGTATTTGTGCTTGAGCAGCATTTAATTCTTGAGTTTGCTGTTTAAACATCGATTCTGCAACGGTTGAACGCTTTTTTTGTCGTTGCAAAGCTGCTTGCGACTCACCCAAAGCCGTGGTTAGTTCTTCTACTTGCTCATACAGTTGATTATTAGCAGAACGTAATTCTTCATTCAATTGCAGCAGTTTCTCAAATTCTGCATTTACCACCGCTTGTTGTTGAGCGTTGGGTTCAGCAATCCAGTCATCCTTAGAAGGGGTTCTGAGTTGGTTTGTTGCTCAAATTGAGGTGACTGACTCAATTGAGAATCAATAATTATTTCTACTGTCTCTTGTGTGACTTGATATTCTTCTGAGGAACTCGCAGTTTGATTTACCGACGCTTGCTCAGAGGCTGGTGCTAACAACAGTACTTCTGTTGCTTTGTTTTCACCAGCTAAAATCCCATGAAAAGGATTAGTTGCTCTCTGAGTTGCTCTCTCAGAGGATTGCAACGAATCAACAGAATTTAATTTTTCAATATAAGCCCCATCATCTGGGGTTTCGGTTTCATGCATTACTCTTCACCCACCAGCTTCGATTAAAAGCAGACACTACGGTATAATTATTCATTTATGTATGCTGTCTTAACAAAATCTTCCCCTTAAGGCAAGAGATACTTTCCCCGATATAAGTTATTCAATAACAATAATTTGTCCTTTTTCCGGTTTTTAGCCTAAAAAATACAATTTGAAAAAATTTAATAAACTCCACACAACCCCAAGCAATTTTACTCGACAGCGATTTTAATTAATTTTTAATTAATTCACCCTCTGTAAGATGCAGCACTAACAGCAGTTTTTCATCGGAACCCACGAAAGTAGCAGCTAACACCGCGCTGTCGCTGTCTCCTAATGTAGCAAATGACTCCCCCCTCTCAGCAAGTAATAATCGTAACAAGAAAAGATTTGGTGGAATGGGGGATATTTAAGAAGTTGGGCTTTGATCGGAAAAACCCGACTTCTAACTGATAACTGATAACTGTTAACTGATTCAAGGAAGCCAGCGAGGATGAAAACCGACTAAAGGAAGTTCTTCTGGTTGTGCATTCACATTATTGTCGCCAACGGTTAATAAGGGCATTAACCATAAGCTGCTTGTACTGATTTCCTGTCCGTCTTGTGTTTTTAAAACTTTTCCTCGTACTGGACTACTGGTATCTGTGATTGATACTACTTGGTCGAATAATAGCCCCAAACCATCGGCAGACAAACTCATTTGTAAGTCTCGTTTGTCGGGAGGCAATACTAATAATGGCTTCTGCTCTCCGGTTTTGAGATTAATTGCGACTAAGTATGGTTGTTCTTGATAGCTTTCTCCTGGTAATAACTGGGTTAACAAACAATAAAGATTAGGTGAAGCTGGATCAAATTCGCATTTAATAATGGAACCTTTAGTTTTGATTAATTGTTTTTGAGTACCTTGATTGGTGACTAAAAACAAATCTCGCGTGTAATCGGTGTTGAATTTGACTAAAACCGCTTGAGAACCATCTTTTGAAAAAGCTTGCAGTACGCCGAATTGTGGGAGAAAATCTAGGGGTTTGCTAGCGTCTGTTTGTATCGGTAGTATGGCTGTTCCTTGACCTTGAGCAACTGCTACAGCTTGACTATCTGGAGTAATTACAAAATCTCCTGCTGGTTGTTCGTTTTTAATGGGTTTGGGTTCATCTTGTTTTCCCTTATCCCCCATTGGGAAAAACCACAGTCCAAAATCACTGGGATTGTTTTTATGCGCTCTTTGTAAAACTATAGTTTTACCGTCAGGAGATAAGTCAAATTTGAGAATTTGATATTCTTTACTGTCTAAAACTAAATCAACCTTAGCTGGTGGTTTTGCGTTTTGTTCTGTTTCTCCAGAAATACCCGTAGTGACTGTATATAATTGAGCCGATAAAATATCTTGGTTATTTGCACTATGAGCAGAAAATAAAATTCTCTCTCCATCCGGAAATGCTTCAAAATCCAATACAACCAAGTCTTTAGGAGTGAGTAATGTTTTTTGTTCTTGGGTTAAGTTGTAGAGAACTAATCTTCCTGTTTCTTCTCCCTTAGCACCTAAGTAAAGGATAACGCGATCGCGAGAGCGAAAAGTACCTACAAATGGCTGGATAAATTTTTCTTCTCCCCTCATTGCAGCAAATTTATCTTTAGCACCCTGTAATTCTACTGTATACCTTTCTCCATAGGGAACTGGGGTCAAAAGCGTGTAAGCCATTCTTCGTCCTGACCAACTAATTTTTCCCGCTAAAGGTGGTTGGATTTTCAAGTGCTTTTCTACACTTTGAATGTCCATGGGACGGCTAAAGTTAAGGTTAAAAGATATATCATCCGCTCCAATTTTGGAATTTTCCCAGCTAAAGTAGCGGACACTTGGTTTAACCCCATCACCTTGCAATATGATCAATGCAATTAATACGGTTAACGCTAATATTAGTCCTAGAGCAACTCGGTCTAATGGTTGAAAAGATGTCTTGTTAGTTGTCATTGGTGGATAGTTGACAGTTGACAGTTGACAGTTGACAGTTGATGGTTGACAGTTGTTGGTTGACAGTTGATAAGACTACTAACGACTAACCACCATCAACTAACCACTATCTAATAACTATAAGGATTTTTCGGACGAGAAACTGGTTTTACAGCATTAGCAATAACTGCTAATTGGCGTTTTCCAGCAAGAGTTTCTGTAGCCATTTTCCCTTCAATTTCTAGCCAACTATCTTTTTTAAATTGTTCTCTTGTTTGACCTTGTGGTAATTTAACGGGTAAACCTACTGGATAAGCATCTGCGGCACAACAAGTTAGCACGAATCTTGCTAAAAATACATATTCATTACTTAAATCTGGCGGATATATGACAAATCCTGTTACCTTTGCTCTTTGTCCAGTATATGCATCAGGTTCGGGATAAACGCTTAATGTTCGTGACCAATCGACTAAGGAACGTTCTTCGGGACGAATGGAAGCCCGGAATGACTGGGGCTGAAGACGAGAATTTCCTGTTGATAAGTCGGTGACACCTTTTTGTAATGCTTTGTCGCTGGCAAAAACTGGGGGTGCAACAAGAAAACCGACAATTGCTACTGCTATTAATAAAATACTGCCCAAATGAGGAGGTATTAAGTTCATGTGTTGGACGTTTGGAGTCGCTCCACGTTGTCGTAAAAGCTCTACTCCTTTGGCAATTCCAATAATTACTAATACGATACCGGCTACAACAACTAATGCGAAGTAGTTGGGATGAATTAGTAAATACAATTCTTGGGTTAGCCAATATTTCAACATTAAAAATCCCCAGGCTACAATAGCGATTACATCTAGCCAAGGAAGTAAATTATTTAATATTTTTGATCGGGATTGTTTTCTTGAACTCATTGCTTGTTATTTATGGGTGTGAGGAAGCGAAGACAGTTGCGCTCGGAACATCAATGGGAACAAATTTACTCCCAAGTTACCTTAATATCGAAATACAGTAAATAAATTATCGTGAGTTCGAGAATTACAGAAGTCGGGTTTTTCTGAGAATTTTGTGATGTTACGGATATTTATATCCTAAAAACCCGACTTCTTACCCCCCAGAGGATTCACCATGGAACTCACGTTAAATTACATTACATTGGATTTTTTTACTCCATTAATAAACTGAAAATAATCACTTATTGAGAGACTGACTTAGCCGATAGATTTGGCGATGAATATTTGTTTTTTGAATATTTTTTAAATAAAATGTAGATTGATTATTAAGCAGAACAGAAACGCTAATTGTGCTGCTAGTGCAAATAGATAAAAAACTGCTTTTGGTTTAAAAATTGTTAGCATTAAACCAATACCTTTGAGGTCAATCATTGGACCAAAAACTAAAAATGCTAATAGCGAACCGCTAGTAAAAGCTGAAGCAAAAGATAAAGCAAAGAAGGAATCGACTGTCGAACAAATTGATACAACCGCCGCAAGTATGAGCATTGTAATTACGGAGCTAACTGGACCGGCACCCAAACTCAAAATCAAGTCGCGGGGTGCTAATACTTGAATCGCAGCGGCGATCGCACTTCCTAGAACGAGTATGGCACCCAATTCTCGTAATTCTTGTATTGTATTATCTACAACTAGTCGCATTTTATCGGCTAGGGGTTTACTCGGTGCAGAAGTTGCGATCGCCGCTTCCATTCCCATGGTTTCCATCCGCATTGTTTGACCAAGTTTTCCACCGAGTAAATAAGTACCCGGTTTGAGCAAAGTTGGTACCGCTGTTTGTGTTTCTAAGCCAGAAAGTTCCAAAACTTCTTTAGGTTCGGCTTTTCGGGGTTGATTAAATTTTAAATAACGAGCAATTGTCGGTTGAACAATGGGGCTTAAGTCTTTTTGAAAGCTAAAAACGTAGCCAATAATTACAGCGATTAGTAAAGATAAGATTACTCTTAATACAACGATTTCTGGTTGATCGCGAAATGCAATCCATGTTGCCCAAATTACAATCGGGTTAATTGTCGGTGCTGCGAGCAAAAAACCAATTGCCATAGATGTCGGCGCTCCCTGCATCAGCAATCGTCGCGCTACAGGTACGTTACCGCATTCGCACACTGGAAACAGAAAGCCAACCATACTACCAATCAAAGCCCCAAGTAGGGGATTTTTGGGAACTTTTTCCACCAATGTACGCTCATCGACGAAAAATAGCAGCGTACTGGAGAACAAAACTCCTAGCAATAAAAAAGGTATTGCCTCTACTAACAGGCTAAGGAATATGGTGAAACCATTGCTAAGTTGATTCATAAGTGTCGTTTATTTAGACGCTTTTCAAGCTATGTTGAGTTTTGACGGATATGTCCTAGTTATTTTAGCGGATTCGCGATTGTACGCAGGTAAGTAGAGTAAACTATACATCATTTCGAGAAATTTAACTGCGAATTGCGGTTATCTCATTTTCAATTTTCGTTACTCTTTTAATTACCACGGAAATAAATGTTTGTGCAATCCCAAACTAGAACAGCCTCCGAAGACTATGATTAAGCTTTGAACCCTCTACTGTATGCATTGAGTTAAGGCTGTAGGCACGGAAATTCAATTAATGTTCGGAAAACTGCTCTTTGATCGACAACAACTGATATGACGGTACCAGTTTTTGACTTCCATACTAAATCTCTAATACTTGACAATTAAGCGTTGATTTATACCTCCAGCCATAAAATCCGACTTGGTTATATCTAAAATACGCATTTTAAATACAAATAGTTCCAATTTAATAGTTTAAGTTCTCAAGCAGGGAATTACGATCTATCTATCTTTAGACTTACAATAATTTAACTTTATTTGATGTTATCTTCGACGCATTTTCATAAAACGTCAGTATTTTTGTCGTATTTGGTATCTAATCGTGACTTTTGCTTCTGACACAATTTTCTTTTGCAAGAGTATTGTGTAAATTTTACAAAACTTTATAAAAATTTCATGGCGTTGAGCATCTGAACAAGCTTTATATCTAGGGATAGAGTTTCGGATTGCAAGAAGAGTGTTGAGGTCAAATTTGGCAATAATCAGCGGAAAACTAGGATTTTGGGATTAATTTGGGATTTTTGCGGTTGATTCGTCTTGATGCTCGATTTTATTGATGCAGGTGGAAAGGGTTTTGATTGTTTAATTTATGATTTAATTTTTTATTTAATAAATATAAAAAAGCCAAAACCAAGTATTCATCCCTAAGATTTCAATCGTTAGGATGAAGACATCACAATTAATTTGAGTGATGATGTAAACAGTTGATTAAACAAAGAGTTTGACAATTATTGATGATTTCAGGAAAATCCAAATCTGTTTTGTAGATATAACTGAAAATCGCAAATAGTTGCTGAGTGGTGGAGGAATTAAATTATGAAAACTAATATGAAAACTAAAATAATTGCAGCGGCAGCGGCTTTAACTACAATGTTTTTAAGCGCTCCAGCTAAAGCCGAAGCACCTGCATCTACACAAGTATTACGACAAGTATTACGATTAAGTCGAACAGGAGAATGTTTTGCTTGCGATTTAAGAGGTGCTAATCTCAGAGGCGCTCATTTAATTGGTGTTGATTTAAGAAACGCCAATTTAGCAGGTGCAAATCTTGAAGAAGCTAATTTAGAAGGTGCTGATTTAACAGGTGCTGATTTGCAAGGTGCAAATTTATCTGGCGCTTTTATTAATAGTACGACATTGAATAAAGCTGATTTGACAAATGCGAATTTGAGTAATTCCCAACTTTATAGCGCTCAATTAGAAGACGCTACATTAATTGGTGCCAATTTGAATGGTGCGGAGGTATTTGATACTTCAATTGGTGTTGGTGGAGAATCACCAGAAGAAGAATAAAGTTTTAAATTACTAAGAATAAATAACATTTATGTAGAGACGTTGCAATGCAACGTCTCTGTGTTAAGAAAGAAGTCGGGTTTTTACAAAGATTATCTGTTTTTAGAGATATTTATGTGAAAAACCTGACTTCTATAGTTTACGAAAGTATAATTGTGTTTTATTCTCCGGTAATTGACAAACCTTGAACCCAAATGCGGGGACAAACTCCTCCCGGAGTTAATTCTACTTCCTTCTCGACAAAAACAATTGATTTAAGAAGTTCGAGAAAATCACCAGCGACAGTTGCTGAATCAATACTGGTTTTTTCTCCTTTATTGATCAACCAACCATCAAAAGGTAAAGAAAATGAACCTTGTAAAGATTTAACCCCTGCATGAAGTGCTTGTAAATCATCAATTAAAACTACATTTTCAGCAGTTTCTAAACTGAATTGTTGTTCGGGTGCTGCACTCGCAAAAACGTGATAAAAATTAGGACTAACAGTAACTTTTGCCCCAATATTAGCATTACCCGTAGGTTTAGCATTCATTCGTTTGGCGGTACCCGCACTGTGGAGAAAGTTTTTTAAAACTCCGTTTTCAATTAATGATACCTGACGAGTGGGTGTTCCTTCCCCATCGAAGGTTTCTGCACCAATATTTGCTGGATGTAGTGCATCATCGTATAACGAAAGCAAAGGAGAAGCAATTTGTTTACCCAAATCATCTGGAGTCGATAAACTTTGCTTGTCAAGAATACTTTGAGCATTAAATAAGTTAGAAAAAGCACCCAGCAAACTTAAAAAAGCATCCGGAGAGAATACAACCATGTACTTGCCAGTGGGAATTTTTCGATAATTCAAGTGGCTGATTGTTTTCTCTACAGTTTCTTTAATACAGCCTTTAACATCTAATTTTTCTACTCCATAGCTAATTCTAAAAGCACCAGCACTACGAGGTTTTCTATCTGCTTCCTCTGTTTTACTGTAGAGATAAATTGATGCTAAAGAATGGGATTCCGCTCTCATTGCACCATCACTGTTAAGATAAAACCGTTCAAAATCTCTTTGCGATAGAGAATTATATGGTACACCTTTAATCGCTTGATGACCTGCTAGTACTTCTTTTTCTGCTGTTAATAAACTATCTATCAAAGAGGAAACAGGTGCTGGAGTTGCTTTCTGCTCGGATTTACCGTTATTTATCTCAACTTTAGCTTCTGGACTAAAATCAGGTGTATTTTCTTTTACACCAAATATACTTGCTTCAAATGCAGTTTTTAAAGCCAATTCTAATCCTTTGGAGTCTACATCCGTAGTGCTAGTCACACCCATTGTATTATCTTCATTCCAGACTCGCACGGTAACACCAGAAAGATTAGTGGCTTTAACTTGCTTCGGCTCTCCTTGGTCTACTTGAACACTAGTTGAATCTACTATAGAACCGTAAACGTCAAATTTTTTGATACCAAGTTGTTCGGCACTTTCCTTAGCAGAAGCTGCAATTTCTTGTATGTTGGGCATAGTTAATTTTGGATAGAGGGATTTCTGCGGAGGAAGGAAAACGATTTTAAATTTACAATTAGATTTATAATTTTAGATTTATAATTTTAAATTTAAAATTATAAATTTAAAAAAATTTAAAAATTTTAAATCCTTAATTATAAAATCATAATTATAAATTAAATTGATCAATTTGGATTGGAAATTTTTTGTTGGGTCAAGCATAAATGTTACCCAACAAAAAATCATTTTTGTTGACAATCCAAAAGCTAAAATCGAAAACTCCCTAACGTCCGCCAACAGTAATTGAATCTACTTTGATATGTGGCTGTCCTACGGTAGTATAAATGCTACCACTAACCGAGCCGCAGAAACCCGGAGCTAAAGACAAATCTTGGGAACACATGGAAATTTTAGTCATAATTTCCTGGGCTTCACCTATAAGAATAGCTCCTTTTAGAGGCTTAGTCATCTTACCGTTTTCAATTAAGTAAGCTTCTTCTACCCCAAAATTAAATTCACCCGTAGTACCAACGCTACCACCACCCATTTTTTTACAGTAAATGCCTTTATCAACGGAAGCGAATAAATCATCTGTAGAATATTCACCAGTAGCAATGTAAGTATTTCGCATCCGACTAGCCGCAGCATAAGTAAAATTCTGCCTTCTGCCGCTACCTGTTCGAGGATGTCCGGTACGTGTTGAACCGGCTCTATCTGCCAAGAAATTCTTCAGAACTCCTTTTTCAATTAATAATGTTCTTTGGGCTGGCATCCCTTCATCGTCCATATCAATGGTGCCAAAGGCATTATCAGTACGTCCTTCGTCCCAAGCAGTTAAAGCTTCGTGGGCAATTTTTTCGCCTTTCTTGTTAGCAAAAGGAGTGGTATTGCGTTCGATTTGAGTAGTTTCGAGTAAATGTCCGCAAGCTTCGTGAAAGATAACCCCACCAAAGTGATTCGCCATAATAATCGGATAATCACCCGATTCTACATAGTCAGCATAAAGCATTTTGCCAGCAGATTCACCGATTTGCTCCGCTGCTTGCTGAAAATCCCAAGTTTTGAGAAAATTGGGGTCACTGGTATTACCGGCACGTTCGGCTATAGAACTGCGATTGGCACCATCAGCACAGAGCAAGCTTAATGCTACCGATTGAGTTAAGCGGATATCGCGAGCAAAAGTTCCATCACTAGCTGCAACTAAAATTTCCTGCCAATCGCGGAAATAAGAAGCACGACGGGATTGAATGTGACTAGCTTTTTTATTTAGTTGAGCGGTACTATCAAGTAATACTTCTCCCATTTCCCGCATCGAAGCACACAAAGGCAGCCATGCATCTTTGGTTCTTTTTGTTGCGTAGTCTCTGAGTAATTCCAGATTAATCTCTGGGATAAAAGCCTTCGGTACGGGTAATTCTAGTCCAACAATTGCCAAAGCTTTTTCCAAAGCTAATTTTAAACCAGTAAAAGAAATATCATTGGTGCTGACGTAGCAATCAGCCTTACCGCGAAATACTCTCACCCCCGCACCTGTAGAAAGACGGGGTGTAATACTAGTAATAGTGTCTTCTTCTGCTAAGCAACTGATATAGCTGACGCGCTCTAAGAAGAATTCAATAAAATCAGCGCCAGCAGCACGTCCCAAACCTAATAAAGTAGATAAAGGTGCTGCCCAAGTTTCATCAAAATGCTCTTTTGTGGAAGAGTATTGTAAATTGGGAAGTTCTTGGGAAAGAAGTAGAGTACTTGTTTGCATAAGTTACCTTTTGATTGAGGAGCGTTATCTTAAACTAGTTATTGCAGTTCTTATTATCATATGAGAAGATACAGCAAACCGTAGGAGACTGTGTATCATCTTAACTAATATCTATTGGGTTGTTGGAGTTTCTAGCAAGGGTAGTATTGCTTTTGATTAGTTTTTGATGGGTAATAGTTAATAGTTATCAGGAGGTTATCTTCTAATTATCGCATTTTCTATGATCACGAGGAGGAAGGTCGGGATTGAGACTTGCCCCGGTATGACCTGTAATTATCCAAAATATGGAACGAAATACGTCGCGAGAAATATGTAAAAATGATTCTTTTGGTACTTGCGAAGGAACTGCAATAGGTGTATATGTGATGCCGTGACTGCCTAAAACTACAGTAGCGATCGCTGTTGCTCTGGGCAGATGAAATTCAGAAGTGATTATATATAAATGTTTAATATTAAGCTTTTCAAAATCTTTGACTAAGGAAGTAAAATTAGTTACGGTGTCAACAGCACGGTAATCGAGATGAATTCGTTCTTGAGCAATACCCGCAGCGCCGAAAATCTTGTTTGCTTTCTTGCAATAAACACCGCTAGAAACCCAAATATCAAGAGTTGGATAATTTTGAGCGAATTGAGCGGTAAATTTTTCTCGTTCTGAACCACCACCAAGCATGAGAATCGCTTGGGGTTTGGGTGCTTGGTAGGATGCAATGGCTAACTTGATCGGGATTGTTGCTAGGAGAATCAGCAGAAATGTGAATAGGGCGATCGTTGTGTATTTAAGGATGGGGTAGAGCCATTTCATTAATTATTTAACAGCTAAAATTTTAAATAGCAAATTCTTATATAATATTATGCTCCAACTCAATGTTTTGAATAGATTTTTTGTTAATAATTTCTCTATAAGTTTTTAAGAGTTTTTTCGCTGCTTGTTCCCAGGTATAATTTTGAAAAATAAATTGACGAGCCTTCATACCCATTAATTGGGCTTCTTGAGGATTTTTTAAACACTCAATCAAAGCATTAGCAATTGCATCAGCATCAATATCTACTACATGAGCAGAAAAAGCAGCAGCAGCTTCTGGAAAATTACAACCTGTGGTAATTACACAAGGTAATCCTGAAGCCATAGCTTCCAAAACAGACATACTGAAGCCTTCAGAGTAGGAAGGAGCTACATATAAACTTGCAGCAGCAAGAGCAGCCTGTTTAATTGAGCCTGTAAGCATACCTGTGAAAGTAACTGCATTTAAGCATCCTGCTTGTTTAAAGTAGTTTTTAACTGTAGGAATAAAATCGATACTATCTGGTCCTGCAACAATTAAATGTGTTTGAGGGAATTTAGAATGGACTTTGGCAAAAGCTGGAGCCAGTAAGTCTAGACCTTTTTTTGGATCAATACGACCGAGAAATAAAATAAGGTTTTTATGCCGTGTTGCAGGAAAATTTTGGTAAAAAAGCTCTGGTTCTGGTAAGGTCTCAAATTGTTTTTGGTGAATGCCATTGGGAACAATAATTGAATTTTGGAAACCAAGGGATTTAACCTGTTCTGCTTCTGAAGATGCTAAGACTTGAATTGCACTGGCTTGTTGCAAAGCTGATTTTTCAAATAGGTTGTAATAGAGTTTTTTTTTGTGGGCTTTGTAAGATAATGCCCAAGGCTCAAGCATTCCACGAGGAGTAATTATATAAGGAACCTGATGAAATTGGCACGCCCAATGAGCCAACGAAATGAGGGGTGCAAAAATTGTATTGGTATGAACTAAATCATATTGAATTACATGATTAAATAACCAGATATTTAAAGACGGACTAATGATTAAGTCATTTTTATTCCAACAAGAAAAATAACGTATCCGATAGCTTTTTTTATAAATCCATTTGTTTAGAAGAACGGATAGATTTTCATAACTGTTAGCATTCGTTGTAACAACATCAACAAAAACTCCTTGATTCCCTGTTTCTAGTACTAACTCGATTACACTTTTTGCTGGACCACCGTAATTATAACCGAGATAAGGGGTAACTATTAAAATTTTCATTTTGAAAGAATACAATGATTTTGATTTTTATTAGTACGATATTTAATAACTTTTGCTGGAGAACCAACAGCTACAGCAAAAGATGGAATCGATTTTGTAACTACGCTATTTGCTCCAATAACTGCACCGTTACCAATTTCAACACCTTTACCAATAAATACTCCTCTACCAATCCAAACATCTGAACCAATTTTTATTGGCTTTCCAGAAAATCCCTGAAGCCGAATAAGTACATCACTATCAGCAAAAGAGTGGTCATGATCACGAATGGAAACAAATTCTCCAATTCTTGTA
The DNA here is from genome assembly GCA_012033205.1 of Richelia sp. SL_2_1. Taxonomy (GTDB): domain Bacteria; phylum Cyanobacteriota; class Cyanobacteriia; order Cyanobacteriales; family Nostocaceae; genus Rivularia. Next base: position 24,504 of record JAAUSO010000034.1, read on the forward strand.
TTATCTCCAATTTCTACTCCATATAAAGAAGAAATATAAGTGTAATCATTTAGACTCGCGTATTTTCCAGTATGTATATATCCATTCGGACCACAATTTAAAAATATTCCTATTCCAAAAGAACAGTTATGCCCAATCTTGATGTCACGAAAGGCGTATCCAAAACGAGGAAAGCCTTGAAAACAGCATTGTCTACCTAGAGACCGAAACCAAATATGTGGAATTAAGAAATAACTATAAGCAATTAAATAGCCTTTTACAAAATCAAATAATTTGAAAATTTTAGATAATAAAATATACAGCATATTGACAAGTATGTAATTTTTTTCATTAGTAGTCATTGTTTAAAACAACTAAATCGTATATCTTTTAGCATTAAGAATACAAGGATTTTTTTTGATTGAAAATACTATCAGAGGTGAAGAAAAAATCATGTAGTACAGAAGGTCAGGTAAAAAATTTGCGGTATTGTGAGTAAGTGAAGTCATAGCTGTTGGGATTAGCAAAATATATAAGCACTGTAAAATATAGTCTCCGTTACAAGACCTGTACCAAAGATATTTGAATAAGTATGCAAATATGCCAAATATTAGACAACCAAAGTAATCAAACTGACTAAAAGAATCTCCTATACCCGTTGAAGTTGAACCCTTCGGATGCTTGTATCCATAATATTGATGCCAAATATCAAAATAATCTAAATCAAGATTTAATTGTAATTGCTTTTTAAATTCTGAACCGAGAAACTGAGCTGGTATCCATTTGAATACTAGTGTATTCCAGTATCGGCTTCCCCATTCATAGCGCCCACTTTGGGTAACAGTATCTATAACTAAAGCTGCATTACGCAGTTCTAATGTCATACCTTGATTTTCTTGCTTCACCACTGCTTGTAAGTTTTGAATGGGATTTATCTCTGTAATTTTATTCCATTCTCCGACACGAACTAACATCCGATAATCATGAATGCTAGAAATTATTAATGTCCCAATTAATAGACCTAAAATAATAATTTTACGGGGTGTAGTTTGGTTTTTAATAAAATAGAAAGCACAGACAATACTAAAAGCTATAAATACCATCGTGGTTCGTCTTCCAGCGAAAATAACTCGATACATTAATATAGAGCTAGGAATGAACAATAGTAATAAATTGGATATTTTTGGTTGTTTGATAGTTTCAAGTAAAAGAATTGTGAAACCGATGTTTAGCAAGTTAGCAAAAAAAACATAAACAGTAATTATGCCTGTCCAATACTGACTTAAGGAAGCTGCTTCAGGTCTACTATAAACCAGTATCCAGAAAACGCAACCAATACAAGCATAAATAAATCCTCCTATTTTGAGCTTATTTTTATCTACTTGTAAACTTGGCTTTTGTAACCATTTCTTAGGTACTTTAATTTGATAACCTAACCAACACATCAATGCACAAAGACAAGACATTATTAATGTTTGCCGAACTGCCCTTTGAGGAACAACTTCAGGATTATTGATTAATCCAATAGCTTGAGGTAATAAAAAAGTAATAAAGGTAAAACCCATTAAAAACGGGTACTGACAAAATCTTTTTCTATAACGAAGTCCCCATATTATTAATCCTATACTAATAATTATTAAAATATATAAAAGAAATTCATCGATTAATTTATTGTACATATGGTTAAGCTCACACTCTGTTACAGATGACTTCCATCAGTGTATTTATATTATTATCAAAAATTTCGCTAAGATACGTTTGATAATCTCTAGAATAATTTTGATAATTTTTGTATTCATATATATTAATTAATTTCTCTGTAATCGCTTCTGAATCTCTAATTGGCACAATAAATCCATTGATTCCATTTCTAACAATCGAACCGGAATTAGGAGTAGTAATTACAGGTAATGCCCAACTTAATGCTTCATAAGTAACCATTGCTGAACCTTCGCAAATAGAAGGAAGAACAAATACATCTGCCCAAGCATAAAGTTCTGCCATTTGAGAGCGCGGAACTCGTCCTAAAAAGTCACATAAACTACTATATTCAGCAACACGTTGAGACTTAATTTCAATAGAACCTGCAATTTTACAAATAAAAGGAATTTCTCCTTTTAATTTTCGTAAAGCTTCTAATAAATAAGGGATTCCTTTACGGAGATTAACTGTTCCGGCAAATAATATTTTTAATCCATCTCCTCTTTGTTGAGGAGTTTTGCGTTCAGAAGAATAAGCTTGAAATTGACTTTCCTTTTGACGACCTAATGCTACGATTGAAATTTTAGATGCATTAATTCCTCTGTCTATCAGAGAGTCTTTGACAAAATGAGAACCACAAATAATATGATTAGCTAATTTTTGTTCTTTTTGTTCTCTTTCTAATAGTTTTAAGTCAGTATCATGAACAATAAAATGTGATTTTGACCAGTCTTGCCAAACTTTTTCTTCTTCTAGTAAGAGCTTATTTAAAAATGACCTTTCAGCAATAGTTTGATCGAGAATACAACGAATACCTTGTGATAAAGCATATTCAAATAATTCTAACGATTCACCATTAAACCCATAAACAGTATTAGCATTACCTAACCCATGTTTAATAATCCGTTTGCCAAACTCTTTCCCAGCCCAAATAAGAAGACTGGCTCTGTCTTGTATTGGTGATTTTCTTCTAAGTTTAATGAATTGATATCCAAAACTAGGAAAGTGAACAATCTTTTTTTTATCAAGTAATGGGTCATATCTATCCAGACCTTTTTTGAATAAACTCGGTAGTTGAGTATAAATAATTGGTTTTCTTAATACATTTGTAATTCGATTATTGTCGGCGTAGAAGTCAGTGTAAAACTTATCTAAAATACCCCATTCTTGAAAAAGCAAAGGTTGCTGATAGTGCCTCCTAGCTCCTAGTTGTGCAACTAAAATTTTAGGTTGTGACATTTATTTACTAATTGCTTAATAACATTATTTTTTCTACTAAAAAGTTGTATTGACAGCAACTAAACGTTCCCGCCAGACTCGCAGGATATTCTTGACTGAATTAGGTAAATAGGTAGCGAAGCGAGGCTTTAGTCCAGGTGGTAAATGCCAGTTATCAGGAGGTAGGGGAGGGGTAATTATCGGCGGATTTTGACTCAAATCTTTAATCAAATCCCCATAAGATTTTGCTTGCTGTTTTAAATCGAAACGAGATTGGCTTGCAATTTTTGCATTATCTGAAAATTCCTGCCATATATTTTCATTCACCAACTGGCTAATAAAGATAGCAGCTTGTTTTGTGTTTCCTACATCAAAAATAAATCCATCTTTACCATGGGAAACAATAAAGTCAGTAACGCCAGAAATACGTGAACAAACTGGAACACATCCGCTTGCCATAGCTTCTACTAACGTGTATCCGAAACCTTCATAGCGAGATGTCATTACAAATATATGATGTTCGGCGAATAATTTAGGTACTTCTGAATGGTTTACTTTTCCATAAAAATGAATGTTTTGTTCTAAACCCATTTGACTTACTTTCAACTTTAATTTAGGTAAGTCTTGACCATCTCCTACAACGGTAAGTGAAACATTTATACCATTTTTTGGCATTCTCTGACAATCTCAGGCAACCAGAATATTCCTTTCGCATTTTCCTCTATACGACCAAGATAAAGTAGTTTTAATGGCAAATCTTTAGAAAAAATCGAAGTTACTTCTTTAAAAGTACTTAGATTAACTGCGTGGGGAATAGTAAAAACTTTATCCGATGACAAATTCATCCGATGAACTAAATCCTTAGCAATGCGAGGAGTTGGACAAACTGTAGCGTGTACATAATCATTTATAGATTTTGCTGCTCGATATGTAGCTGGTGTAATGCTATGAACTATTTGTAATTTAATAATTTTATTTGATATATATCTTGCAGCATTAGTTTGAATAGAATTAGCTAGTACGTTAATAATTATTCCTCGATAATTTGTTTCTATATGCTTGATGAAATCCTCAGCCGATTGACGGGAGCAATCTGGGATTGACTGAACAAATTCACCAAAATTAGTTTCTGGTTGGAATTCATTATTTAATTGATATCCAGGAGGGACTAAACCTACCCATCTCAAATCAATACCTTGTTCGGTCAATCCTTCGCGGAGTAAGCGATAAACTGTATATGTTCCTCCTGTGTGAGGTATTCCACAATAAGCAATTTTCATATATGATTGAACTTAACGATGTTTAAACCAATGAGTAGCCCATTTTTTGCAATTCTTCACCTGCTATGGTGTTGAAAATTTCCACATCTTGATTACTCATTTTTTCTCGCCATTGACCAACTGTTTGATTAGAAATTTTCTCATTAAGGCGTTGATGTCCAATCACAGAGCGCATTTTAGTTTTTGAGTAACTATTAGAAGCTAGTTGAGTTATTTGCAGAGATTCATCCAGAAACGACATAACTTCTGTCATTACGATTTCAGGATTAGAACATAACTCCTCGTATCTAATAAGTTTCACACGCTCTTGTTGAGTTGCTTTCAAATAAGCTCTCACAGACAGCTTCCAAATCTCTCCATAAAGAGAGACAGTATTTACCTTAACTTTTGGATTCCGAAGAGCAGATAAATAACCATCTCTACCATCACGAATCATAAAGACAATTTTTGCTTTAGGGAATCTTTCTAATAAAAAATTTAATCGCAACGCATGTTCAGGTGTTTTCTCAACAAAACGGGAAGCATTCTGAGCAGTAACTACTTCAGACGCAATCATATCAAATAAATCCACCATATCAGTAGCTGAAGCAATGAGCTTCTTCATCGTCTGATCATCAATTTCTGGATATTTAATATCTGTAAAATTTCTTCTGAAAAAGAAGCAAGTTTCTCCGTCAATCCCTGCCAGATGTGAATGTGCCTTTAACATAGAAACCATTAAAGTTGTACCGCTGCGGGGAGGTCCGACTACAAATATATGATTAGCTGTTGACGTTTTGCGAACCCAGTTAAATTTAAGATTTTGCAGCGCAAATACGGGATTGCTCAGAGCTTTGCGAATTCTTAAGCTCGTCAAACTTCGATTGAGTGATGATTCTACCATTTTGTTAGTATCCTTTTTAGATCAGCCTTCACAGATGAGAATCTTTTGTACCATGTCTCTAAAACAGCTTTCCAAAAATTGTTGGATGCAGCCTAAGTCGGCGACGAGTCTCCCACATTAACAGTGTATTCCAAACCACAAAACTTGTACCCGTCGCAAAAGCTGCTCCTTGAATGCCAAATCGAGGAATTAGTAATGCATTAAGGGAAACATTGATTCCTGTACTAATCATCACTCCAACGGCTGCGACCTTTTCATTTCCAGTCATTACTAAAATAGCGGCAACTGGTCCCATACCAACATTGAAAAGCTGAGCCACAGTTAGTATACTTAAAGCCGTTGCACCTGAAGCATACTGTGGATTGTAAAGTAAAGTCAGCAATTTATTGCCGAAAACAATGTAGACAAGGGCAATTAGCAATGTGATTGTGAAAACTAACCTGGTTGTGCGTGTGACCAGTGCTTGCAGTCTCTCCATTTGCCCAGAAGCAAAAAATTCAGATATTAAAGGTTTCATTGGAACGAGAACGGCTGCAAGTGCAAAGTTCAAAAGAAAGGCTAAGCGTGTAGCAGCATGATAAATTCCTACATTTTCTGAACCTGCCGAAATCCCCAACATTAAAATATCTGCTTGATTATTGATTGTGTGCATTTCAGCCATCAGGACAAGTGATAATCCGGCTTTAAGCCATGTTACCGCTTCAATAGTTGGTTTGTAATCAGTAGTTATCTCCTTCAATTTCAGAGAACGGTAGGCTAAAACTAATGCTAGTGCTAGAGCGACGATAGCACAAATAATCTTGATTCTAATGATAGAATCGATTTTTAAATCATTTACTGGAATGAAAGCCCAAATCGTAACTAAAGTACCAGCAAACAATGAGAAGTTGACTAGGAGAGGAAGAGATCCTAAAACAATTTTCTTTTGACCAGTTTGAATAGCACCGGATACACCCAAACAAGATTGAATAGGTAGGAACAATAACGATAGTAGAAAGTAGGGAAATAGTTCCCATTCTCGTCCTGGATATGCTGTTATAATCAATGCAACTATTGCAGCAATAGTAAATGAAGAAACAAGAACCGATATGTAAGAGAATTTGACTATTCCCTCTACTCGATCTAATCGGTTGTCTCCAGATGAACTAGCGACTTCCCGTGTAATCACCTCTGCTAGACCTAGCCCTGCTGGAACGTTTAACAAGGCACTCCAGCCCATAATATATTGATATCCTCCGTAATCTTTGACGCTGAATAGTCGAGCGAGTAAAATGCTGATTACAAAGCTGAGTCCAGTTGTTGTTATGCGAGCAAATACCGACCATCCGGCTCCTCGGATCAGAAATCCTTTCAATCCCCCCTTATAAGAACTAGAAAAATTCGATGTACTCTCATCAGGCGAATCTATGGGGTGTTTTTTTTTGAAAAATCTTGAACCTAAACTCATCACACTCCCACTGTAAAGAAAACCCACAACCACCTAAATCTGATACTCAATCACACCCCGAACATAACCCAACTCTTCCAAAGTGCGAATCACTTTCTTAGCACTCTCTTCAACACTTTCCTTTCCACTCTCACAAACAACCTCTGGATTCAGAGGAACTTCATAAGGGTCATCTATACCCGTAAAACCCTTGATTTCTCCGCTTCTCGCTTTAGCATACAACCCCTTAACATCTCGCGCTTCACACAATTCTAAAGGTGCATTCACGTAAACTTCAACAAAATCTTTGTTAATAGCTCGGATTTCATCTCTGATTTCCTGATAAGGACTAATCATTGCAGCAATCACCACAACTCCATTACGACTAAGTAAATTAGCCACAAATCCTACCCGACGTACATTGATATCGCGGTCTTTTTTACTAAAACCCAATCCCTGAGACAACCAAGTTCTGATTAAGTCACCATCCAAAACCTCAACTTGACAATTTCGAGCTTTGAGTTGCTCTTCGATTCTTCTAGCAATTGTCGTTTTACCTGCACCACTTAAACCTGTTAACCAAACTGTTACACCTTTATTGTTCATCATTTAACTCCGATTAACAAACTCTAAATTTACTACTAAACTTACTAGTGGTCTGTGTGATTAAATTTAAATGTTTGTAGTTGGAATGCCCGCCCTTGATTTGAGCGATAAATCGCAACTACGAACCTGTCATAACTTATATGGCAGACTACTATAAATATATTTTGAAAGAGAAACTAACCGATTAAAACTAAATTTATCATAATTGCTAAATGGTATAAGTAAGCTGGCACAAAAAAATAACCCTATATAAAGATATGTAAATCAATCTTAAACTCTCTTGCCCCTTGCCTTATCTCAATGATAATTTTTTGTACTGACTTACTTATATTATGGCAGATGCACTTTTCCCTTACAGAATATCTATCAGGTTATCGCTTGCAACAATATGTCATAGTATTGCTGAGAAATCACTTCGGAAGTGAAATAAGATTCTACGTATTTACGCGCAGCCATTCCAGTTTTATGCGTCAAAATCTTATCCTGACTCAACTTACGAATATACTCTGCTAACCCATGACTATCTCCATTTTCAAAAGTCTCACCGCAATTTCCATCTGCAATCAACTGTTTTAAATATGAGTGCTGCGGACAGATAACTGCAACTGGTCTACCTGTGGCTAAAGCAGGATAAAGTTTACTAGGAGCTACTAAACTCTCCATACCCGCATCGACGCTTACTAAGGATAAATCACAAGCCGTCAAGGAATAAGGTAAATCCTGTCGTTGTTGATAGGGAAGGAATAAAAAGTTTTTTAATCCTAATCGTTTTACCTGTTTAATCAGCCGTTCACGTTTTGCTCCACCACCAATACAGACAAATTGAATTGGGTCATCTTGCAAATATTTAGCAGCCTCTAACATAGTTTGTATATCATGACATCGACCCATGTTGCCTGAGTACAGTACTGTAAATTTATTTACTAGTGCGTGTCTTTGAGCAAACCAATTATCTTCTTTGGCAATGGGTATAATCTTTTGGGTATTTGCCCAACTGTGAATCACGGATATTTTATCGGCTACCTCCGGATAATTTGCTACCACCTGTCGTTTCATTGCAGGGCTAAGAACTATAATTCCGGAAGCTTTTCGCAATACTCTTCTATTAACAGCTTTCCATAATCGAGTTAACCAATGCTTTTTGGGTACTACATCGAGAGCAACCGCAATATCTGGATACAAGTCATAGAGTATGCAAATATAGCTGAGTCCAAATAGGATATGAGCTAAATAGCCTAAAACAGGCAAGAATGGAGGAGCTGTAGTTAGTAAAACTGTATTGCGATCGCGAGCTGCCGAAACCAAGTACAATGCAGAACGTAGGGTAAATAAGACTCCATTTATGGTTTTACCACGAATTCTTTTAGACCAAAATTGTGTGGTGCGGGAACGTTTGATTTTGACTTTTCCACAAATTTCAACAGCAGGTGCATTTTTATTCTCAAAAGCATAACCCGGTTGTCCGGTAAAAACTTCAATATCTACACCTTGTTTATCTAAATGGGTAACTAATTCTTCGATTAACTGTCCCGTTGGAGCATAGTCTGGCGGAAAAAATTGGGTAATCACAGATAGTTTAATTAACTGTCCAATTTTGATAAAATCCAGACTTACATCTGGGAGTTGATCATATTTACTTAAAATAGGTGTTTTTAACCTTTCAAAAGATTTAGTCATCTTATTTATTTACCAAAAATTATTGGGAACTTAATTTTAATTTGCCCAAAAAAACATGATTTATCACAAAATAACGAAAAGTTTACATATCTTTTATTTTCCTAGAATTAAACTAATGTATTTTCAATAATTCGATATTATTTAAGTAATTACCCGAAAAAAAAACAAACTGTTTTGATAAATAGTAGATCAGATAACTGTGTAAAAATTCGTAATTATTAGATTTTTCTTTAATTATTTATATAGATTGGTTATCAAGAATACTTCAGTAAATATACTAATTTTTCACAAAAAATAAAAATATTTTATGAGATTCTACGGTTAAAAAACTGATACTTTTAATATTCGTTAAACAGAGTTAAAAAATATCAACATTCTTCTCGTTCCCAGCAAGAGCTTGGGGACAAAATTTTAGAGTCATAGTCTTGGAACAAGTTATTAAACATTAACGGGACTTAAACCCGTGCAGACGGGTTTCGTTTGTATAGCTGCGGTTTGAACCGCCGGATACTATTCCCTATTCCCTACTTCCTATTTCCGATAAAAAAATCAAAATCTACGTAAATTCAAGGAAGTCATTATGTTACAGATAAGGTTAATATTTTGCTTTAAAGCACTTGGAATAGCAGTGTTTATGCTCATGTATGGTTTAGATTTTTAGTAAGTGTGAAGAAGCAATGGAGACATATTCTTTTAAACCCTCATCTGGTAATCGAGATACAGACTATGCACCTCAGTTGCTACAAGCTCAACCTATACCTTGGATGGAAGCTGAGGGAGACGATTGGGATTTGCGTCAATTCTTCACTATTCTCAAGCGGCGAAGTTTTGCAATCCTTGGGGTTTCTTGTCTGGTAATGACTGGTGTTGTAGCTTTTACTCTCAATCAACAACCACAATATGAAGCTAAGTTTCAAATTTTAGCCGAACCTGTAAATACTGAAACAAACAATGTTCCCACACTTCTGGAAGGAAGTTTAACTAAACCAGGGTTAGATTATGAAACTCAAATTCAGGTGTTGAAAAGTCCTGAATTGATGACAGAAATTGTTGAGAAGTTACAAGTTTCCTACAAAGATATTGACTATCAAACGTTACTCGAATCTCTACGGATTATTCGATTAGGTGAGACAAAAATTATCGAAGTAGTTTACCAAGATAAAGACAAAGTTAAAATTAAATTTATATTAGATAAATTGGCTCAGGGTTATTTAAAATATAGTTTAGAACACCGTCAAACAAATTTACGTCAGGGTATTAATTTTGTAGAAACCCAATTACCACCTATTCAAAAGCGCGTAAATAAAATTCAAGAAGAACTACAATTATTTAGGGAAAAAAACGATTTTTTACAGCCAGAAACCCAATCGGAACAAATTGCCAATCAACTTAAAATATTATCAGAAAAACGAGTAGTAGCTGACCAAGAATTAGCGAAAGCCTACTCTTACTTTAATAGCTTACAAACTCAACAAGGAGCATTAGCGGCACTAAATGATGCACCCGTATATCAACAATTGATTATCCAGTTGCGTCAATTAGAAACTCAGATTGCTGATGAATCTACACGTTTCCGTGAGGAAAGTATTCCTATTCAAAATCTACAAGAGAAACGGCAAAAACTATTACCTTTACTCAGTCAAGAAGCACAACGAGTTTTATATATAAAACGTGCTGAAGCGGCTTCCGAATTACAAAATTTACAACAGCAAAGTCAAGCTCTGAATGCATCAGAACAACTGCTGAATAAAAAAATTGAACAATCTCCCTATATTAATCGCAAATATACTGAACTAACTACGGAATTACAAGCAGCGACTGATAGTTTAAGTAGGTTTTTAGCTACTCGTGAAAAACTGCAAATTGAAGCAGCACAAACACAAGTTCCTTGGCAATTAATTCAAGCACCAATTCAGCCAGAAATTCCTATATCTCCGAGCATTCCGCGTAATTTAATTTTAGGATTTGTTGCGAGTACTCTCTTAGGAATTGGTAGCGGACTATTGATTGAAAAGCTAGATAATCGATACCATTCCATAGAAGCTTTTAGAGAAAATATTAAATTACCACTGCTAGCAAATATTCCTTTTGAAAAACAATTACCATATACTCAAAAACAACTTGCTTCACAAGAAAAGTTGGTTAAAGAAACAGTAAATAAACTTCCTCAAAGCAACTCGGATTTTGCGAAAATTGTTCCCCATCATCAGATTGCTATTGAGCGATATGTTGAATCATCCAGATTTTCAGAAGCATTTCGAGTATTGCATACTAACCTTCAATTACTCAGTTCCGATGAAACGATTAATTCTTTAATAATTAGTTCTGCGATGTCCGGAGACGGTAAGTCTACAGTTGCATTTAATTTAGCACAAACCGCTTGTGCAATGGGACGACGGGTGCTATTAGTAGATGCAGATATGCGACGACCTCAAATTCATGATTTAGCTAATTTAAACAATCTCTGGGGATTAAGTAATTTGATTTCCGGAAATATACCGAGAGAAACGGCTATTCGAGAAATATCTTCTTTAGGTGGATTATCTGTAATTACCGCAGGTCCAATTCCTCCTGACCCTACTAAATTGCTTTCTTCGCAAAAGATGAAGCAAATTATGGCAGATTTACACTCTACCTTTGATTTAGTGATTTATGATACTCCTCCTTTAGTAGGATTAGCTGATGCTAATTTACTTGCACCTCATACGAATGGTGTTGTACTTGTAGCTAGAATACATCAAACAGACCGTTCAGCAATGATGCAAGCCATAGAACACTTAAAAATGGCAAGAACCAATGTTTTAGGTATGGTGATTAATGGAGATAAACTGAGTAAGGCTTATGGATATTATTAAAGGTTAAAGGTTAAAGGTTAAAGGTTTAAGGTTAGGAGTTATAAGTATCAATCTCTGGTTATCCACTGTCCACTGTCAACTGTCTTATTTACGCCAATTATTTTCAGCTTGGTTTAAAACATAGCTGGCTACAGTTTGAATTTCTGATTCACTTAAACGCTCTTTGTAGGCTGACATATTGTTTTTACCGTAGGTCACAATATCAGAAATAGCCTCAACAGAATCCATATTATATTTTTTTAAAGCTTTCATTCGTAAATTTTTACCGCGTCGGATAATATTACCACCATTAATATGACAACCAGCACAATTTGCGGCAAATATTTTTGCTCCATCAGTTGTATCCGCGAAAGCTGGTTGTTGCAAACCAATTATCAATAATAAATACGTTAACAATAAAAACTTGATAACAGCGATCATTTTTATCAAAATTAACTTTAAGTTTAGGTCATATTTAACTTTATCACTTTTCAATTACCAGTTTCCAACTACTAAAGATATCTCTTCTCACATCTTGCACCCTACGCATAATTAACTAGATAATCAAAAATATAAATAAAAATATTACTAAAATAAAAATGTAATATTTTAGTCCATTTTAATGGACTTCTGCTATCAGACTGGGACTTGCAGTCCCAGGCGGGTAAGAATGAAGTCAAACAATCAGTAATTATTTTGACCATAAGTTTTGATGGTGCAAGATATGAATCTTGGAATAAATATTTGATTTTTACAACCATTTTCTATCTAAAGGATGTACCACTAGAGAAAATGGTACGTCACTATATAGAGGAGACATGATGTCAACAAAAACTTCTAAATTATTTTGCATAGGTATAGAATATGGCTAACAATATCAAAGAGCAAATTAAAACAGATTTACAGCAAGTCAAAGAAACTGGACAACAAAGAATTGATCGAATTCGAGAAATTGTTCGACTTGCCGTTGGTGGAGTTGTTTCTGAATTTAAAGAAGGTTCTGTTGAACTTCGGGTGCTTGTCAAAGATGCTGTTTCTGCTGTAGTTGAAAATGTACAAGGTAAAGGTAGTGAAATTAAAGAAGAAGTAACAGCATCTATAGAAGGTGCTGTGGAAGCTATTAATAGTAAACGACGGGAAGCTTTAAATAAAACTCAGACAGAAGTTAAGCAATTACAAGCTCAATTGGATGATGAAGAAGATAAAATTCAGCAAGAAGTTGAAGGGATTTTGACAGAAATTCAAGACACAACTCAAGAAAAATCAACAGAAGCTCAAAGTGCAATTCAATCTGCGGTTGAGAGTATAAAAAACAGTGAAGAAGTATCTTTATTAAAGAAACGTTATGCTCAATTACAAGCACAAATCGCTGTTGTCAAAGCTAATTTAGCTGCACGATATGGTGGAGATTCCGTTGATGTACAAACTTATTTGAATGATGCTAAAACCTGGTATGAAAAAGCTCGTCCCCAAGCAGGAGAGATGATTTCTCAAGTTAAAGAAAAGCATTCTGACATGGAAACTAAACTTGGTGAAGCCGGCACATCCTTTGCTAAAAAAGAACGTCAGTTAAAACAACAATTAAGAGAGTTACTTTTAACAACTGCTGAATGGTTAAAAGAAAAATAACTAAACAATTAATTACTGTTTTAGGATGAATATTAATGTAGAGACGTAGCATTGCTACGTCTTTTTAATTTGTAATTATTAACAGATAAATTTTAATCAAAATATATTATATTTACTAGCAGATGATATTATTCCATCAAATTATTGACATCAACTAGATATGCGAAGACATTGCAATGCAACGTCTCTACATAGGTTATTTGTATAGCTAATTAATGGAATAATATCAAATCAAAAGGGTGGACATTATCCACCCCCTTTCTTTAACACAAAATATTCACTCACTTAAGACAGCAAACTATAAAGTTCCTTCTCGATTCATTTCGTTACGTTTGGAAATTGCCCATACAGCATGAATGCTTCCGGGAATCCAACCTAATAAAGTTAATCCAATATTAATAAATAAAGTGGGACCAACTCCATAAGTTAAAAAAATACCAACGGGAGGTAAAAGTATACCAAGTAGAAGTTTCATGTTTTCTTACTCTTTGAATTACAATTGATGATTGATTTGATTCGAGATAAACCAAAATTTACAACTCTATTTAACTAAAGATATATTTTGGTTTAGGTTGGTTTAAAAATTGAAAATTTCTTGCCCTTACTATTAATTAAATTATTAATTAATTAGAAGGTAATTCTGCTTTACTGCTTGTTTCAGTACCTTTAAGAAGATTTCTTTCTACAAAATAGTTACTGATGAAGGTATTAGCAAAAGACAGAATTATTGGTCCTATAAAGAAAGCAATAATTCCTTTAACTGCAAATCCAGGAGTTAAAACAGCCGCTAACCAGAAACAAAGTCCGTTAACTACAAGGGAAAAAGCTCCCAATGTCACCAAATTTACTGGTAATGAAAGTGTAGATATAACAGGTTTTATTGAACCATTTATTAAACCAATTACCAAACCAGCAATTAAAGCTGATGGGAAATTAGCAATGTTCACACCTGGTACTACTATATCTACAATTAGCAAACTTAATGCTGTTGCTAAGGTGGTTAAAAATATTCCCAACATAATCTCTACCTAAAAACAAAAATCGTTTTTTGAACTCTTACATATATGGTGAACAATTCAATTTATCCTCACCTCTCTAACAAGATAGATTTGGCTTCTGTCAAAAGATAGGGAATTGGTAATTGGTAATTGGTAATTGGTAATTAGGAATTGGGAACTAAAGAATTTTTAACTATTTTTAATTATTATTAAGTTTAAGTAAATACTGAGTGTCCTTTGTATCCACGCAAGTCTATTTAATATTAAATCTTAAGATTAGGACTTATGCAATTGTCACAATATCCGGTTGGTGCCGTACTCTCACTTTCATATGATTGGGTTAAGAATTGCTGCTGTGTACAAGCAACGGCAATAAAGGGGGAAAAAAATCTACACCGTCTCAACCGCCTCCCCTACAAGAAAAATGTGCCGGTTGCGTAAGTCTTAAAGATAAATGAAGCCGATACATCTATGCGAAACTACTCATTGCCCATTAAAATCAACCTTGATTGGGGTATAAACTAAAAAGCTCCAAAACAAAAACCATTAACTTAACGAATCGCTGTGAAATTTAAATTAAAAAATCTCATTCCATTATTCGATGAAAGCGTATCCAGTTGGGCATTAGAAGCACGTCTGTTACGCTGGTTAACGTTAATCTGGTTGTTTGTAGGTTTAGCCATGTTGTTTTCGGCTTCTTACCCAGCCGCTGACATGAAGTACGGTGATGGGCTTTACTTTTTTAAACGTCAACTGATAACTGTATTCTTAGGCTTAATACTCTTTAACATCATTGTTAATTTACCATTCCGCAAAATCATCGGGGTATCCCATTGGTTGTTAATATTGTTTTTGGGATTCATTTTCATAACTTTAGTTCCAGGTTTGGGAACCAGGGGAGTTTACGGTACAAGTCGTTGGTTATCCATTGGAGGATTTCCCATACAACCTTCAGAATTGATTAAACCCTTTTTAGTATTACAAAGTGCGCGAGTATTTGGACATTGGGAAAAACTCAGTTGGGGAATTCGTATCGCTTGGTTAGTGGTTTTTGGTTTCGTATTATTAGGAATTCTGGCACAACCCAACTTGAGTACCACCGCCCTTTGTGGTATGACTATTTGGTTAATTGCACTTGCTAGTGGTTTACCTTACACATATTTGGGAGGAACTGCTGCTGCTGGGATAGTATTAGCGCTGTTGAGTGTTACGATTAATAAATATCAACTCTTGCGTATTACCTCTTTTTTGAATCCATGGGCTAAGGATAAAGCTCAAACTACAGGTTATCAATTAGTTCAAAGTTTATTAGCAGTAGGTTCTGGTAATATTTGGGGTTCAGGATTTACATTTTCTCAACAAAAGCTTGGTTGGTTACCAATTCAAGATAGCGACTTTATTTTTGCCGTATTTGCTGAAGAATTCGGCTTTGTTGGTAGTGTGACGCTATTAGTAATGTTAGCTGTATTTGCAACTTTAGGATTAATGGTAGCTCTCAAAGCTAAAAATAGCATATACAGATTATCAGCAATTGGTATTACAACTTTACTTACAGGACAATCATTTATAAATATCGGTGTTGCCACTGGAGTATTACCCACGACTGGTTTACCTTTACCATTTTTTAGTTACGGTGGAAGTTCGATAATTGCTACATTAGTTGCTACAGCTTTATTAATTCGAGTTGCTAGAGAAAGTAACGAAGCTGAAGTAGTTCCATTACGAAGACAGCCTACAAAAACTCGACGTGAATCTCGGTTTTTACATAGAAATAAATAAATAAATTTTAGTAGTAAAATTTAACTTTCTTGAATTATTATCAAGAAGGGTAATTGCTAATTGCTAATTGCTAATTGGTAACTGTTCCTTGATAACTGATAACTGATATGTCTTGGTTTTTCTTCGCAATTTCCACAGCTTTTCTAGAGTCAGTCAGAGATATTTTCAATAAAAAGACAATTCTTAAAGTTGACGAATATGTTATTACTTTTTCTTTAAACTTATTAACTGCATTATTTTCTTTACCACTATTATTATTTAACGATATTCCAATTTTAGCAAATAATTTTTGGTATGCTGTAATTGCCATCGGGTTTTTAAATACCATCGCATTCTTGCTTTTTTTCAAAGCCATCAAAGCTTCTGATTTATCAATAGTTGCTCCCATAACTACATTTAGTCCACTGTTACTTTTAATTACATCTCCATTTCTTGTCGGTGAATTTCCCAACCCTATCGGCATTTTGGGAATATTTATTATTGTAATTGGAGCTTATGTATTAAAATTTCAAGATAAAAGTAGAGGATATCTAGTTCCTTTTAAATCATTATTCAAAGAAACTGGTTCAAGATTAATGTTTTTGGTGGTATTAGTTTGGAGTATTACCGCCAATGTTGATAAAATCGGCGTAGAAAATTCCTCTCCGATTATTTGGACAATTGCCGGACATTTGAGTGTAGCTGTATTTAGCTTACCAATACTATTTCTTAAATCTAAACCGAATATCCAAAATATTACATCTAATGGTCGAAATTTAATTTTAATTGGTTTAATCAATACGGGAGCAATATTATGTCAAATGACTGCCTTAAAACTGACTCTTGTATCTTATGTAATTGCAGTCAAACGTACCAGCGCTTTATTTAACGTATTATGGGGTTGGTTAATTTTTAAAGAAGTTGGCATTAAGGAAAGAATCGCTGGTTCAATTATTATGATTATTGGAGTTGTTGTTATAACCTTATCGAAAATCAGTTGACAGTGGACAGTTGATGGTGGATGGTGGATGGTTGATAACTGATAACTGATAACTGATAATTGATAACTGATAATTGATAACTGATAACTGATAACTGTTGTTGCGTTAAAATTGAAGCAGTGTAAGCATTTTCCGTCTTATCTTTTATCTAACTCATGCTCGAAACCCTGGAAACTCAACTTTATCAACTCGAACAATTTGCCAATACCCTTGTTTCTAACCAGTTAACTCACCTCAGTTTAATAAGCATCGGCATAATTTTTTTGGCTGGATTGCTGACTAGTCTTACTCCTTGTATGCTTTCCATGCTACCCATTACTATTGGTTATATTGGCGGTTATGAAGCCAAAAGTCGTATCCAAGCTGCTGCACAATCTACTTGGTTTGCGGCGGGATTAGCAACTACTTTAGCAGCGCTTGGTATTTTAGCAGCAGTGGTAGGAAAAGTTTACGGTCAAATTGGTATAGGTTTACCGATTATTGTCAGCATCATCGCAATTTTGATGGGATTAAATCTACTCGAAGCTTTACCATTACAACTTCCTTCTTGGGGTAGCACAGAATGGATTTCCCAAGAACTACCCCAAGGTGTGAGAGCATATTGTATAGGTTTAAGTTTCGGTTTGGTAGCTTCTCCTTGCAGTACTCCTGTTTTAGCAAGTTTACTGGGATGGGTAGCCAATACCAAAGATTTAATATTAGGTGCTGCTTTGCTGCTTTCCTACACCGCTGGTTACGTTACACCATTAATTTTAGCCGGTACCTTTACTGCTTCAATTAAAAAAATAATCTCAATACGGCGGTTTTCTGGCTGGGTTAATCCCCTCAGCGGTGCTTTATTAGTCGGATTTGGCGTATTTTCATTGATTTCTCGGATTCCCTTGGCAAACTTCTAACAAATTACTCAAAATAAGTTGGATATCAATCCGAGAATTAATCGTAGATACAAAAATACAAAGTTGTATGATTATTTCAAACCCTTACCTTGAGGCATGGGGTTAATCCAAAATCTAAAATCCATGATTCGTAGCGTGTCCTACGGACACAATTTAAAATCGAATGACTTTAGAAAAATCATCAAAAACACCATTTACTGCATTTACGGGTTTTATCCGTAAAGAATTTCTACCCGTACTCACAGATTTAAGGTTAGCGATAATTCTGCTATTGGCGATCGCCATATTTAGCATTGCTGGTACAATTATTGAACAAGGACAATCAATCGCTTTTTATCAAGAAAATTATCCGGAAAGTCCGGCTTTATTCGGCTTTCTTACCTGGAAGGTTGTAATAATTCTAGGTTTAGACCATGTTTATCGTACTTGGTGGTTTTTAGCTTTACTAATATTTTTCGGAACTAGTTTAATTGCTTGTACCTTCACCCGACAACTTCCAGCACTCAAAGCTGCACGTCGTTGGAAATTCTATGAAAAACCCCAGCGATTTCAAAAATTAGCCTTGAGTGCAGAATTTGATGTTCAAGCAGACAATTTTACTTCTATTGAAAATCTTAGCCAAATTCTCCAACAGCGTCGTTACAAAGTTTTTCAAGAAGATACCAACAAACTCTACGCTCGTAAAGGAATTATTGGTAGAATTGGTCCGATAATAGTTCACATCGGTATCGTAGTTATTTTACTTGGCTCAATCTTGGGCGCAATGACGGGATTTACGGCTCAAGAAATGGTTCCCAGCGGTGAAACATTCCAAATTAAGAATATCATAGATGCTGGACCATGGGCAGCACCACAAGTTACCCAAAATTGGGCTGTAAAAGTAAATCGCTTCTGGATTGACTACACATCAAGTGGGGATATCGACCAATTTTACTCGGATATGTCGGTATTAGATAAGCAAGGGAAAGAAATTGATCAAGATACCATTTACGTTAATCATCCCTTACGACACAAAGGAGTTACCCTTTATCAAACAGATTGGGGAATTGCAGCAGTAAAAGTTCGAGTCAACAAAAGCCCGATTTTTAAACTACCCATGGCTCAACTTGACACGAAGGGAAAAGGACGACTTTGGGGAACTTGGATTCCCACCAAACCAGATTTAAGTGAAGGAGTTTCTTTACTCGCTAAAGACCTACAAGGAACCGTAATCATTTACGATACTCAAGGTAAATTAGTAAATACTGTCCGCGAAGGAATGTCCGCTGAAGTAAATGGTGTTACCTTAAAGATTCTAGAAGTAGTTGGTTCTACGGGGTTGCAAATAAAAGCAGACCCAGGTATACCAGTAGTTTACACAGGTTTTGCCATATTAATGATAGCAGTAGTCATGAGTTACTTTTCTCACTCACAGGTATGGGTATTGCAAAAAGAAGGTAATTTGTATATTGGTGGTAAAACCAATCGCGCTCAAGTTGCTTTTGAAGGAGAAATGTTAGAGATATTTGAGCAGATAAATTCTCAATCGACGGGTGAATCTACAAAGTCTTTGGTTTCGAGTTTATAAGTTAACGTGAGTACCCCCGAAGGTTGCGTAGAAGTCGGTTTTTTACGATCAATATTCGTAATACCAGAAAACAGCAATAAAAACCCGACTTCTTACCCCTCCCCGAAAAATTTATTATTTTATTAAACACAATGAAATGTTGTTTTACCGAAAAATTCTTGATACAACCTTTAACCTATAACCTTTAACCTATAACCTTTAACCTATAACCTTTAACCTATAACCTATAACCTTTAACCTATAACCTTTGAATTATTTCTGATGATTCACCTCAATTACTGTATGTACATTACCCCGTGGTGTAAAGTCAGCTTTCACGGTAATTTCTAAAGGGTCGCAGGCTGCCACAATATCATCTAAAATTTGATTGGCTGATTCTTCATGGGAAATATATCTATCCCTATAACTATTGATATAAAGCTTTATTGCCTTTAACTCTACAACCTTCTCATCGGGAACGTAAGTTACATAAATCGTGGCAAAGTCGGGATAACCAGAAAACGGACACTTACAGGTAAATTCTGGCAAAGTAATATTGATGTTATACCTTCTTCCTATACGCGGATTAGGAAAAGTAATTAACTTTCCTTCTGTAATCTCGCGCTCGCCATATTTTACTTCAGTATTATTGTTAGTCATTTATGATTAATAATAATTAACAAATTAATTCACAACAAGCAATAGGTAGAAAATCACAAATTCCTGTTATTAAAAGATTTTAATCCAAAATCTAAAATCTAAAATCTAAAATCTAAAATTTATGATTCTTCTTCCCAATCAGGACAACTTTCATCTTCCCATCCATGAGGATGTATCCCGCAAACTAATAAATTACCGTTGTAAACTTGTCCGTGGTAGTTACGACAACCGATGCAAGCAGGATTTGTTTGTGCTGTTGGTTCAACAGGATAAGGAAAATGACTATTTAAATCATCTCCCAAAACATCCTCAAAATCCCAGTAAACTTCCAAAAATGGTTCAGCTAAATCTTGCAAATACTGATCAACTTCAGAAAGTAACGTACTTTGAACTTGTTCGCTAATTTCTTCAGTCAGTTCTATAAAAGTATCTACTACTTCTGTCATACCGATAAAAAAGCGTTCTACTTCTTCTGATACTGATTTGATTGCGTCCGAAAAATCTTTTTGCCACTCATCCATAAAAAATAGTCCTCACTTTCTCAATAATAGGACATTTATTTCAACGCTTTGACTGCGTATTCCGGAGGGTGGCAATTAACCATCGCAACAATTTAGCTTTACAGTAATAATTTTAGTGAATACTTGATGCTAAATGGTTTCAAACACTAAAAGTACACCCCTTTAAGATATTTGATAAAAATCATCTGGGAATATCTCTTAACAACTTCTAGGCATTACCTCGAAAGACTCGTTAACTATTGATCGCGCTGTAAACGACGCAATTCTTCTTGCATTCGTCTAACTTGGTCACGTAATTGATCAACATCTTCAGGTGAAGAATCTTTAGAAGTTGGTTGCTCATCATCGCTTAAAATTTCTATGCGACGGGGTTCTGTCCGCACTGTGGCTTCACCGCTGGCATTGCTCGCTTGGGATTGGGCTTGATTCATCATATCTTCCACAAACCGACGGGCTTCATCAGTTGTCATTTCGCCCTTTGCGACCATTTCATCTGCCAGTTTTTGGACTTGCGATCGCAATTCGGATAAAGTTCCACCTGCTCTTTCGCTAGCGTAAGAAGCTAACCCAACACCGAGGTAAAAAGCTTTTTTACAATATCTCCAAAGCCAGGCATTACGCGGGGATACTCCTAAAAACAGGGCAGACCCGGAGACTACGCCTACTGTAAGCATCCCGTATTGCTGCTACCTTCCGGTCCTGACAAGGTTTGGGCGTTGCAGTTGCATAGATCCGAGTCCATTCATAGGATAGCACTAAATTATTTAAATGCGTAATGGGGAATTAGAATTTTTAACTATTCAACCACAATTCGCCATTCATATAACTTATAGTTCACACACCCATTTTCAACCAAAGGATCGCGATCGACAATAGCTTGTGCTTCATCCATAGAAGCGGCTTCAAACAGCAACATTCCGCCACCGAATTGCGACCAATAACCTGTTTTTGCTTGATGTCCTTTATTTTTCAACTCTTTCACATAAGCTTTATGAGCGGGGACATATTGATCAAATATAGATTTATCGACTTTACCTTCTTCTATCTTTACAAACCACGGCATTTATTTCTATTTCCTCCTATCTCTAATTTGATTATTGGATTTTAAGCAGGGAGATTCAGCTAGATTTCAATTTCCTACAGCAATTAAATACTTTCATTAGCTGATATCAATTATATTCTGGGGTTTTGCTGCATTAAACCCAATTCCTGTGCTGTTTGTTGCCATTTTTACTAGCCACGTTTATATAACACCAGCTTTTTCTCAATAAAAATACGGACTTATGTTTTTTCTCGTGACATTAAATACTTTTATCTATTGTTAATTCCACAATCTATTTATATCTTGAATTTTTGATCAATCTCGTTTTTAAATAAAATAAACTTATATACGTCTAAATACTGCTTTTGCAATTATAAAACTGTAAAAAATAATTGTTTGGCTTAACAAAAATCAAAATTTATATACTCAAATACATCTTTTTGCAGAATTTTGTTATAAAAATATACAAAACTCGCTTATTTTAAGAACAATTTCATGATTATTGAGAATAAAATCATTTATATAACGAAATTACGTTGTTTGTTGGACGTGACATAGGTCACATTTTAGTGTAAAATAAAATTTAGATATAATCTGTTTGGACGTATTTTAGTTTTTTTGACTTAAGAATTTTTAACTTAAATATTTTTTCTGATGATTTAATCAGCAAATTTTTTTTTCAAAATTGAACTTTTTTTTAAATTCTTCGATTACCAGTTGAGATATAAAAATAAATATCAAAAATAAATATCAAAAATAAAAACCTATTCGTAGTTGAGACTGTAGGGTGTGTAATTTAAAGATAATTTGAACTTAGTAATAGGATTTATAGCGTCACGCACCATAGAGCATTTGAATAGTAACTGATCGGAGACAATGGGTAAATATTGAACTTGCTGACAAACAACTTTGCTTGTCAGCAGTAATTCAATTAAACTTTTTTGCGTCGCTTGAAAGCAGCACCGGATACAACAGCCCCTAGAGCAAGAAATCCTAGACTAGGTTCGGGTACTGCCTGAGCTTGAGAGAAACGATTCGTCATTGGTGCAGAGGCAAAGGTCATGCGGTCAAAAGCAACGATATCATTGGTTCCCTTTTGAGCATCCTTGATATCGAATCGAACTTTGGTGAAATAATCTTCTTCAGAATCAGCTATATAACCGGAATAGAAAGCTGTTCCTCGAATAGTTTCTTTTCTATCTTTATAAGGTTGAGCATCGGTCAGATTCAGATTGACGTACTTTGTGCTGCCATCCACGCGAGTAAACTCAACACCCATCAAAGCACCACGTTCAAAGTCTGTACCATAAAAACCAAAGGCAGATATTGCTTCAGAGAAACTAAATACCAGATTGCTATCTTTTCCTGCATTGGTATTCAGGAATTGGTTATTCAAACGCTCTTGCTTGGTTAAACCAGCATCGCTGATACCGTAACGACCACCAGCAACATTTGTATTATTGCCGCCGCTAGTTCCGCCGCTTCTTTGTATTGTTGTGTACAACCCTTGATTATTTTTTTGATTAGGGTCGGAAATATTCATCGTGACAATATTACCGTCAGCTTTTTTCAGGTCATAGTCATAATTGAATGCTTTATTTGTTTGGTTGAGTTGGGTAAAGCCTTCTGACTGCTCAAAATTAACACTTCCAACCGAACTGCCAACAAGGGTTTTCAAAAATAACTGTTCAGCAGCAGAGCTATTTTTTAATGTTGACAGGTCAGGTGCGTCTGTAACCGTATTGATGTTGAAATGCTGAAGGTCTTCACCGAAAAATGAGGCTGCTTGAGCAGAAGAACTGTTGATACCCATTCCAATCATCGTGACTGTTAAGGAAGTCAAAACCAAACCAATCTCTTTAAACTTCATTCTTTTAATTCCCTTTAAAATACTTTTCTCTTAACCGCTTACCGATATTTGTTTTCAAACTCAGCGGCGTGTTTTTCTCTTATGTACACACTCTAAACAACCCGAATATGAATTGAAAAGACTACTCCCTCAATCTTTACTGCAAGTTCTTTGAGTCTCTTGTTCAGCAGTATTCTCACGGTTAAGAACTGTTAAAAAGAAGTATATAGTAGAGGATTCGACTCGATATTTTTGGGGAGAAATCAATCTTTTGATGGTGCTACAGTACTGACTATGCGTGAAATTTCTGAGGATTAGATGAATTAAAGCAGTAATTAAGTTAGACATTGACAGTTAATGCTCAGAAAGATTGCGGACTACAAGACAGAGCGGAGAATTGATAGCATCGTCGAGTGTGTAGAACGCTGAGTACTTGACTACAAAGCTTTTTACCTAGTAGTTTTGATCAAAATAGAAGATTAAAAACGGGTTGATAGTTGAGAATTTATCAGTTACTTGATTATCTTAATTTTACATATGCCTTAGATTTTCATGTCCTTGCTGCGGGTGTTTTGATCTATTTGTTGTAATTGTTTGGTTTCAAGATTCTTTTTACCGGAATAATCCCGCAACAATCCCATTAATGCTGGAACTACTGTTGGTGTAAGAATTGTGGAAAATGCTAAACCTCCGG
>JAAUSO010000187.1 GCA_012033205.1 Richelia sp. SL_2_1
GGGGGATGGGGGGATGGGGAGAAAAGTTAGAAATTAGTTAATACCTTTAACCTTTAACCTTTAACCTTTAACCTTTGACCTTTAACCTTTATTTAACCTCTAACCTTTAAGCTTTAACGTTTAGCCTGATTAATTTATATATATGAAAAAAAAGATATCTCAGCTTTAGAAGTCACTTTTAACCAACTGTTTGAATCTCTTTTAGATAAGAAGAAACCGGAGGAAGAATTTACTTTTAAATTAAATAGGGAACGCAGTCAATTTACTAGGTTCAATCGTGGAAAGGTACGACAAACTGGTATTGTGGCGGATGGTTGGATTGAATTGACCTTAATGGAAAATCAACGCAGTAGTTATCGTGTTTTTCCTGTTAGCGGTAATTGGGAATTTGATTGGCAGCAAGCTTATAATTCTTTGCAAGAATTACGAGCAGAATTACCATTATTACCTGTAGACACATATCTGGTTTTACCATCAGGAGATGATGACAATCGGGAAGTTTATTCGGGTAATTTATTAGCAGAGGAAGAAGTTGCTAAAACTATTTTAGAAGCGGTTGCAGAATTAGATTTTACTGGATTTTATGCTGGAGGTGTTATAAGTCAAGGTTATGCAGATTCCGGTGGTAAAAAATATTGGTTTAGTACCGATACTTTTACATTAGATTATTCAATTTTTACGGATTCGGGACAAGCTGTTAAAGGCTTTTTTGCTGGAAATAATTGGAATCATCAAACTTATATAGACAAAATTTATCAAGCTAAACAGCAATTAAAATTACTTTCTCGTCCTGCGAAAGAATTACCACGAGGACATTACAAAACTTATTTTGCACCCGCTGCGGTTGCAGAATTTTTAACAATGCTTTCTTGGGGAGGTATTAGTGAAGCGGATATTCAACAAGGAAACAGTGCTTTAGCAAAGCTAGCCAGTCGAGAAAAGATGCTTTCTCCAAAATTTAGTTTGCGAGAAAATTTTAAAACTGGTTTAGTACCCCGTTTTAATGAATGGGGGGAAATTGCTCCTTTAGATTTAAAATTAATCGAAAAAGGTGTTTTGTTAAATAGTTTAGTTAACTCTCGTTCTGCTAAAGAGTATGATAAAAATCCAAATGGTGCGAATAGTTCTGAGTCCTTACGTTCACCACAAATCGGTTTGGGTAATTTAGTATCTGAAAATATTTTATCCAGTTTAGATACAGGGCTTTATGTATCGAATTTGCACTACCTCAACTGGAGCGATCGCCCTGCTGGTAGAATCACTGGAATGACTCGTTATGCTTGCTTTTGGGTTGCTAACGGTGAAATAGTCGCACCGATAGAAAATTTACGTTTTGATGATAGTTTATACAATTTTTGGGGTGACAATTTAATAGATTTTACTGATAAACATGAATTTATTCCCGAAGTCGGAACCTATGAAAATCGTCAACTTGGCGGTAGTATGGTTCCGGGAATGTTAGTGGAAGATTTTACTTATACGCTTTAGAAAAGTGTGAGGAAAAAATGCCCTGGCGGTTGAAACCGCAGCTAGACAAACCGGCACCCGCCTAGTGCGCGGGTTAAATTCATCAGTCCACAGAGGTGGACAATGGGGCGTGTAGTAGCGAATTACATTCGCCAGATACTTTATTTGATATTTCATTCCAATAAAAACTGCTACATTTGAAATCTAATATATAAAATTATCTGTTTCTATTAACTGTATTGATCAAAATATCTTTCAAGCTTAATAAAATAACCAAGAGAAATAAAAGAAATTGCTGAAACTGCAAAACTGGGTCTAATCTCCAACCTTGAAAAACTAAAATGATACCTGATAATAGTAAGAAAATTGGTAAAACAATTAACTGGATAATATAAAATGTTTTAACTAAACTACTAAGTCTATTTGCAGTTTGCATTAATTGAAATATTAGAAATACCAAGTAAAATAAGCCGAAGATTATCTGAATAAATCCCATCAAGGAAGCAATATTTACACCAATATTAACTTGCGCTAAATAAAACATTTTTTATCGTAGATTTATAAATAAAAATACACCACTGATGGTTCACAAAAATACCTCTACTTTTTCTTAACACTTTTACCGGGATAACCGCGTTGCGGTGGCTGTGATTCTGGATAAAGTTGCTGTCTACCGTTACGAATAATCTTTAAGGATTCGGTGAGTTCTAGTTCTATATTTTCTAAAACATTATCAGCATATTGATCTGCACCTTGAGCGATTTGTTCGGCTTCTTCTATGGCTTGACGGCGCATTTCTTCGATTTCTTGTTGGCAAGTACGACGTTTACGCTCGATTTCATCAAGAGTTTCTTGCATCATTTGTTCACACTCTTGCTGTACTTGTCTCTTCAATTGTTCGGTTTCTAGTTCGGCTTGTCTGATAATATCGCTTTCGTTCAACACTTGCGCTCTTTTCGCTTGTGCTGCTTCTACCATTTGCTGTCCGTATGCTTCCGCTTCTAAAAAAATTTCTTCTCTTTGTTGAATAATTAAGATTGCTTCTTGGAAAGCTTCGGGTAAAGATAAGCGGATAAAATCAAGCTGTTCGAGTAATTTTTCTTCGTCTACCAAAGTTTTTCGCGTCAAAGGGATGCGAAAACTACTGAGAATTATTTCTTCTAAACGGTTTAGCTCCTGCTGAATATCTACACTTCCCGACTGCTGGGGAAATTGTTGAGAGGGGGGACTACTTCCGTTTTGATTGGGTTCGATACCGTTTGGTTGTGGGTGAAGCATTTGTATGTATCCAAAGCAACGTGAGGGGGAACGAGATGATTAATAGAACCACCAAACCTTGCAATCTCTTTTACCACACTACTACTTAAAAAACTATATTCATTTGACGTTGCTAAAAAAACAGTTTCTATTTCGGTGGAAAGAGTTTTGTTGGTGTGTGCCATTTGCAGTTCAACTTCAAAGTCAGAAATCGCCCGTAAACCCCTTAACAAAACTTGTGCTTTTTGCATTTGGGCATATTCGACTGTTAAACCTTCAAAGGCATCTACTTGTACATTATCTAGATGTGTGGTAGCTTGACGTATTTGTTCTAAACGTTGTTGTACAGTAAATAATGGAGTTTTGTTCGGATTACGTAATACAGCAACAATAACGGCAGAAAATAGCCGACTACCACGCTGAATAATATCAAGATGTCCCAAGGTTACGGGGTCAAAACTTCCAGGATAAATAGCAATCATCACACTCCTACGAGTTTCAAGGTTCAGTAATTATATCGAAGTATTTTTATTGAGATAACAATGTGTTTAAAGTTACATAATGATTTTTGAACTTCAAAATGTAATTTCTTTATATATTATCGCTAAATTCGCATCAAAATATACTATTTTCATCTATAACAAATGTCAAATACTTGATGCAGGTTTTACGGTATTTTTATTTTCAATTCTTAATCAATGATTTTTAATGTTCATGAAATTCGCTAATTTGTGGAATAGAATACAAATCCCCAATATCAAACTTTTACCGGATTGGTATGTCATTTTGGGACGGGTAGATGCTAGCAATTATGATGTTACTTACTGCTGCGAAGACTTTTTTGTAGTCAAAGCTGAAGTTATAAAAAATCACAATGGGCGTTTTATTATAGTTGGAGATATTTGGTTAAGCAACCGCTCTCAATTGCTGCAAATTTTACATCTTAATAATGAATATACTGATAAAGAATTAATCGCGCATCTTTGGGAAATCAAAGGAGAAGATTGTTTAAATTTATTAGAAGGAATGTTTTCGCTATGTGTTTGGGATAACTTTGAAAGACGGCTATATTTAGTACGAGATGGGGTTGGTTGTCGTACTCTTTATTATACTAATTGCGGTAAAACTTGCGTGATTGCGCCTCGATTAGGGACACTTTTACCTTTTCATTCTCAAAAATTAGATTTAGTCGCCTTACGGGATTATCTGTCTTGTGCTTTCGTAGTTGGGGAAAAAACGCTTTGGGAAAATGTCAGTGAGTTGTCTGCGGGGATGGTTTTGCAAATGGAATCATCGTCAGAAAAGATAAATTATCTCAATCACAAGTCATTTTGGCAACCACGAGAAGAAATAAAGAATACAGAAGAAGATTTAATTTGGCATGGAAAGCAGTTAAGAGAGCTTTTAGATGAGGTTGTGCAAGAGTATTTACCTGTGGATAAAGCTGTGGGAATTTATCTATCTGGGGGTTTGGATTCGAGTTGTATTACTGCCTTAGCTGCGAAGTTTCATCATCATCCGGTACACACTTACTCGATTCATTTTGGTGAAAATTGTCCGAATGAATTGGAGTTTTCTAGTTTAGTCGCCCAGTATTGCAAAACTCAGCATCATATCCTAGAAATTACTGCTGATGATATGTGGTTAAAGTTACCTTTAATTATGTCTTATTTGGATGACCCCATCGGCGATCCTTTGACGGTTCCCAATTATTTATTAGGAAAGATAGCGCGAGAGAATGCTGATGTAATCTTGAATGGAGAAGGTGGAGACCCTTGTTTTGGTGGACCAAAAAATCAGCCAATGTTATTAAATCAGCTTTATGGTGGAGTTAATAATACTGAGGAAAATTTAGTAGCAAATTACGTTAATTCTTTTAAAAAATGTTCTTCAGATTTACCTCAACTGCTCAAACCAGAAGTTTTTACAGCAGTCAAAGATATACCATTTGTATTTGCCGATTATTTATACACAGAAGATAATTATTTAAATAGATTAATGACAATCAACATCAAATTTAAAGGCGCAGACCAAATTTTAACAAAAGTTGATAATTTAACAATTTCTAATGATTTAAAAGGGCGATCGCCATTGTTTGATAGAAGAATAGTACAAATGGCGATGCAGATACCACCGCAGTATAAATTAGCAGGGGCGCAAGAAAAAGCAGTATTAAAACAAGCGGTTTTAGATATATTACCAAAAGAAATAATACAGCGTCCTAAAAGTGGGATGATGGTTCCTGTACAGTATTGGTTTAAAAATATTTGGCAGCGTCGTGCGAAAAGTTTGTTATTAGATAAAAATGCCGAAATTGCACCTTATTTAAATCAAGATTTAATTCGTCAGTGGTTAAATTATCAAGGTGATGCTTGGCAACGTTATGGTGTCAAATTGTGGTTATTAGTAAGTTTAGAAATTTGGTTACAGGTACAGAAGGGGAGATGAAGAGATGGGGAGCAAGATGCTCCCACTACAAATATTTTTTGATTAATAATTAAATTAAAGGGGTTGCTGAAAAGAAGTATGTTAATAGAGCTATTGGATAACCCAAAACCCTGTAGAGACGTAGCAGTGCTACGTCTCAAAATCTAAATTCATACCCGGATTTAGCAACACCAAATCCAAAATTGACTTACCCGAAACTATCTACAGCAAACATCGTGATACCACCACCACTATTATAATTATCATCAATACCAATTAAAGCATTATTACTAATATCAGGTTGAGTACTTTTAGCAATACCTTGAGTGACAACTCTTAAAAGTTTTTGCGGGGAAAAAGATTCTAATTCGACGTATTTACCTGACTCTAACCATGTAATTTCTGCTTCAGTTAAATCTTGTTTGACATCAACTGATAATTTTTTGGCATCTTTTATAGACTCTTCAGAACTTTGGATAAATACTTGGGAATTATTCATCAACTGACGCGGTAATAATCCTAAATCATAAATAGTCACATCGGTATTTAAAAACCAATTGGGGCTGATACGGAGATGATTTACTAAACTTACACCACGAGGAGAAGCATTATGTAAAGCATAAACTTTTAAATCGGAATTGCGTCTTAACATTTCCATAACTGTACTGAAAATATCTTCTGGATATCCGGTTACACTCAAGACTGCACAGTTGTTTTCAAAGTGGAAATTATTAGCTATTAATAATTGAGCAACTTCCGCACTATCGCAAACTACAACTCGATCAAAACTATATGCAGTAATATCAGGATTAATTGTAGCTGGAGTATTTTGTTGACGTACTGAAGGCAACATATTGGTAATTGTGCCATTAATTTGTTGCCAGCGATTTAGCCATTCTTGAAACAGATTTTGATTGATAATTAACTTATCTGGTGGTTCTAGTAAACCCTGTGATTTTGATAACCCGTTTATTTGTGTAGTTCCTAAATAAATTAGCAACATACCGAAAATAACGCTTGATACAAATAATGGGAATGAATTAAATGACAGCGAAAATAAAATTCCTATTATTAAACATACAATACCGCTAATTTGAATAAGTTTGGCGTTACCTTTACGTATTGAAAGTTTATTTTCTAGAGATTTACTTTGCAAATAAGAATTAATCAATATTATCGCTAATCCTACAATCAATGAAATACCAGCAGTAAAGAATGTTAGAGGAAAAATTAGCAAGCATCCACAACTTTTCCATCCATTCCATTGATTATTTTTCTTATTCATACGCTTATCTAAAGCGTAAAAAAACTGCTTTGGAGTAAAATATAAAGTGTTATTTACCGAAATATCTGTAATTATTTTTTGAAAAAATGGATCAGTAAATTTATATTTAGCATCCATACTTGTAGGTTCAAAAGCAAAAGTATGATTGCAATTTTTACACCTTCCTTGGTTTTCAGTTCTTTCCTTAAGATTATTATCTACTCCACAATTAACACATTTCATTTATTTATCCTATAGCTTAATGTTTCGCTGAGTTATCGACACCCCTCTCCTTAATAAGGAGAGGGGAAAGGGGTGAGGTTTTATCTTTAACTAAAAATCTGGTTGTGTAATAAAATATCATAATCTTCTCTTTTCCGGATTAACTTATGGTTATGATTTTCCAATAAAACTTCAGCAGGGCGTATACGATGCAAGAAATGGGAAGACATTGCATAACCATAAGCACCGACATCTAAAATAGCTACCATATCTCCAATCTCTAATTTTGGAAGTTGACAGTTTTTGCCTAAATAATCGCGGGAATAAGTAGTGTTTCCACAAACATCTGTAAGATATAATTTTCCCGATTTCCAACTAACAATTTCGCGATAACCTCCATGTACCGATGGCACTGATAAATTAGCAACAGTAGTATTAACACCAATAATTTGTTTATCTTCCTGCCATTTTACCGAAACAACTTGAGCAAGAAGAGTCGCACAACCAGCAATTGCAGCCCTTCCTGGTTCGATAATTAAATCAATTTTTTTATCAAGTTTTAGCAAAATATCTGTAATTTCATTACCAAAAATTTCCCAATCAAAAGCAACTCTATCATGATAATAGGGATATCCAAAACCGCCACCAAAATCTAAATATTGCCAATCTGGTAATAATTTTGCGGTTTCAATAATTTGATTTATTACTTGTGTAAAAGCCTTTGTTGCATTAGTTCCTGTACCACGATAGAAGTGTAATCCGCTAATTTTTAAATTGACTTTTTCGGCAATTTTTACAGCTTCTATAAATTGATTTGACTGTACACCAATCCGACTATCACCAGTAATTTCGGGTAAATTTAACCGCAATCCTAATTTTATTTCTTTTGCAGCAGATTCGATTTTATTGTTAGTAATGGAAACATCTTGCTCGCTTGGAGAGACATTAGGGAGCAAGATGCTCCCACTACAGTTATGATGATTTTGGAATTGATATATATCACAAAATGTTTGTAATTGAGCAATACTATCTAAATTAAAAGTTGTAATTCCCCACTTTAATAACTGTGCCATTTCTTCAGCACTCAGATTACTACCGCTGTAAACAATATTTTCAGCAGGAAAACCCGCTTTTAATGCTAAATAAACATCACCTGGGGTATTGGCGTGAATTCCCCAACCGCAATCTTTGAATATCTGTAATAACGAAAGATTACCATTAGTAACGCTAGCAAAATGGAATTTTGTATGGGGATAAACAATCGATTTAGTAATGTGAGCGATTGTCTGACGTAAGATATCACCTTGATAAACATATAGGGGCGAATCGTAAATTGAAAGGATTTCTTTTACTATATTATGGGGAATCGGGTATTGGAGATAGGGCATCTATTTTCTACCTCAGTGTAGGAAATTAGTTATTTACTAGAGAATTTTATACTAATATTTTGGGAGAATTCATTTAAATTAATAAGTTAATTAATAAAATGTAAAAC
The DNA here is from genome assembly GCA_012033205.1 of Richelia sp. SL_2_1. GTDB lineage: Bacteria > Cyanobacteriota > Cyanobacteriia > Cyanobacteriales > Nostocaceae > Rivularia. Next base: position 8,133 of record JAAUSO010000187.1, read on the forward strand.
CTAGATTATTCCTGGGGTTAGAAGTTGGGTTTTTACCAGAATTATCTGTTAGTACAGACAATCATCATAAAAACCCGACTTCTGTGCTAATCGTGGAATTTACGTTAAGTTAATTAATTAATTTGTATTTTTATTGAACTATCACTTGCCAAACTTCTGCAACACTCTCAATCCCAATAACTGATAATCAAAACATTTACCTTCTGCCTTTTCACCTAATACTTCAACTCTCCATATTTCCCACATTAATAACAACCATAAAACTTCACCAATACGACGCTGACGAATTTGTCCTCCTATTTCACCCCCTAGAACTTTCACTATAATATCTTCTTGATAACGTGCTTCAAATTTTAAAATACCTGTATTCAACCTTTTACTAACTTCACCCCATAATTCACCTAAACACCAACTATTTAAAGGTACACCCATACCACGTTTTTCTCGCCAAACAATTTCCGCTGGTAGCCATGATTCAACTGCTCGTTTAAGGATATATTTTTCAATATTACCTTGCAAACAAAGTTCTCCTGAAAGTGCAAAACTCCATTCTGCTAATGGTAAATCACAAAATGGCGATCGCACTTTCAAATCAAATGCTTTTGCTAAATTTGTAGCTCTCGGATGAATATTTTGTGCGCCTTTCAGCATCAAACTAGCACGCCGTAATCTTGCTAAAATATTGTGAGTAAATTCTGGATTTAATGCTGATGTAATCCAATTTTTGGGATGAATATTTTCAATTTGACTATATAGCTCTGGTTGAAAAGATTGCGCTTCATAACCATAAAGTCGATGAAAAGTTTGCAGGTATTGTTGATGAAAATCATCACAATTATAAATACCGGCAGCAATTAAAGGTTTATTCGTCCATCCTGCAAATAATTGATCTCCACCTTCACCATTAAATATTACCGAAGTTTCCTGTGATGCTGCTTCACACAGTAAATATATGGGTACCGTTACCCCATCACCAAAAGGTAAATCTAAGGCTTTGACAGTAGCAGTAATTGCTGATTTAATTCGTTTTGGTGTTGCATCAACTTTCACTAAAGGAATCTGTAAATGTGTAGCGACAACTTCAGCAAAAGGAAATTCTGATACTCCATATTCACCAAAATCTAAAGCATATGCTTTAACTTTTACCCCAGCTTCCACCAACAAAGCCGCAACAACTGAAGAATCCAATCCCCCAGAAAGAAATACTCCTACTTCCTCATCTTTTAAGTTACTAATTTGACGGTGGATAGAGTTTTTTAATAAAGCTTGTAGTTGCAAGATTGCTGTTTTTTCATCTCTAATTAAATCTTCGGCTTCCACCCACTCATAAGAATTTTGAATTGCCTTATTTTGATTAATTTCCCAAACAATTTCACATCCTGCGGGTACAGTAAAAATGTTATTGACGGGAGTTAAAGGAGTAGGTACATAAGAAAAACAATTATAGCCGTAAAAACCGGAAATACTAACTTGTGGCAAATCTAAAACAGGTAATAACAACTGCAAACGCGAAGCAAACCAAATTACCTGTTCTTGACGAAACCAATATAAAGGTACACGCCCAAAACAATCTCGACTTAAAATTAAACGCTCATTTTCAAACTTAATTACTGCATCTGGTAGCTCATAAATTCCAGCAGCAGAAAGCGAAACCTGACAAAAATCTTTCTTTTTAAGAATATTTTCGTCGTTAATAGAAGCATTATTTCTAAAATTCCATCCAGCTAAAGCCGCAACACAATGATTATATTGATAGCTAACTTGTTGTAAACTTTTTCCTACAGATGCTTGACTTAACACCTTACCGAAAAGAGTTTCCAACTCAGATAAATTACCGCAACCCCAATAACCTAAAATCTCTTTCAATTATCAATTATTAATTATTAATTATTAATTATTAATCACTTCACTTAACAACAAAATTCTTACTAATAATAACTTCATCACCCAAAGTCATCTGTACAATCCAATTACCAGTAGGAACATTTTCGTTAAATTCATAGCGACAATGAGTATTCCAAACTTCTTTACTGATAGTTTTAGTTTTCCAACTGTTTTGATGAGCAATTTGACGACTAGGGTCAAGCCAATTGCAGCCTAACTCTAATTCTTTTCCTACCGGAGCATCTTGAAGAGTAACATTATAAAATACGGACGGACTATTTTGGCGATTTATTTCCTCGATATTGGCAGAATCATTCTGTCTCAAACCAACCCGACTATCATAAACGGCAATACGTTCAAGGGCTGAGTTATGCTGTTGTTGTACAAAAAATGTTGTTGCGATCGCACTTAAAGCCACCGCTAATACACCCCCCATTATCCAACGATTGCGTTTTTTCTGCTTATCCAAAGCTTGCTTACGATAAACCTGCATTACAGCCTCATCGAGCAAATCATCAGGTAAATTTAACTCCTGTAAAATCTGCTGTAATTCCTCCACTTCAATTTCAGATTGTCGTTGTTGAGACAAACGTTCAACTTCTGCGACAATTTGAGAAACTTGTTTTTCTGTCAACCGTTTTTCCATAATAATCAGCCAAAGGTTGTGTGTCTAATTTAACTTCTACATTGCACCCTTGGTATCAGTAAACTTAATCCGAACAAGAATTATTACTTATTTAGCAATATTTTCTGATTAACCTGCTGGTATAATTTCAGAATTATCGCGTAAATCTTGTCCTATTTTTATACTGCCAATATTTGAAATTTTTATCATACCAGACTCGAATTATTAGTAAATAGTAACTAGTTAACAATTGAAGGTTAAAGGTTTAAGGTTTAAGGTTAAAGGTTAAAGGTTAAAGGTTAAAGGTTAAAGGTTTAAGGTTATAATTTCTCTCCCCATCTCCTTGTCTCCCCATCTCCCCGCAACTGTGCGAGTATGTCACAGTATTAGTGCAATAGTAGAGTTACGGTATTTCACACATGGCACTGGATATTCTCGCTTCCTTTGTGTTTACTTCTCCCGGTCCTATTTTAGTAAAATTAGGACTAATAACTATCCGTTGGTATGGCTTGTTGATTGCTTCAGCGGTATTGATTGGTGTTACTCTTTCCCAATATTTGGCAAAGCGTCGTAATGTTAATCCCGATTTGTTAAGTGATTTATCTATTTGGCTGGTAATTGGTGCAATTCCAGCCGCACGGTTATATTACGTTTTATTTCAATGGCAAGAATATGCTCAACGCCCGTGGTGGGATATTTTCGCTATTTGGAAGGGTGGTATTGCTATTCATGGAGCCATTATTGGCGGTCTAATAGTGGCTTTAATCTTTGCTAAACTCAAAAAAGTATCATTTTGGCAATTAGCAGATTTAGTGGCTCCTTCGCTGATTTTAGGGCAAGCGATTGGACGTTGGGGAAATTTCTTCAATTCGGAAGCCTTCGGAAAACCGACTGATTTACCTTGGAAGCTTTATATTCCACGTGAAATTACGCTTATTGATGGGTCAAAAATTTACCCTCGTCCACCACAATTCATCGACGAAAGCTTCTTTCATCCCACATTCCTTTACGAATCCTTGTGGAATGTCATGGTATTCGCCTTGTTGATGATATTATTCTTTCGAGGTTTGCAAGGAAAGCTTTCCCTAAAAACAGGTACGATATTCTTAGTTTATTTAGTAGCTTATAGCTTAGGGCGTGTTTGGATTGAAGGTTTACGTTTAGATAGCTTGATGCTCGGTCCTCTAAGAATTGCCCAAATCGTAAGTTTAGTCCAAATAGCCATAGGACTAGCCGGTTTATGGTGGCTTTATTTTAGAAAACGTCCTTTACCAGATGTCGTTTCTACCCAAAGTGAAGAGATGGGGTGATGGGGTGATGGGGAGATGGGGGGACAGTTGACAGTTGATGGTTTAACTCCTAACTCCTAACTCCTAACTCCTAACTCCTAACTCCTAACTCCTAACTCCTTAATCTAAAATCTAAAATAAAAAATGCCCCAGAGTTTTCTCTAGGGCTTAACCAGGGTGCATCTACCAATCAATATTTCTATATATGGGGGTTGAATCCGGAAAGATACCGATAATTTTCTTAAAAAACTTTTAAAGAGGAAGTATAACCTGTTCTTTTATGCGTGAAAATACTAGTATTTTGTGTGAAAAAAATATAATGTTAAGCTAAAACCAGCAGTTTATATTGTCGGTGCTGGTCCTGGAGACCCTGATTTACTAACGATTCGGGCGCAAAAGCTGCTTGAGCAAGCCGATGTTATTTTATTTGCAGACTCTTTAGTTCCCCCAGAGATATTAGAATTTTGTCGTCAAGATGCTCAAATCATTCGTACTGCTTCTCAAACATTAGAAGAAATTGTGCCTCGGATGATAGATATTGTCCGCAATAATCAATCGGTTGTGCGTTTACATTCGGGAGATCCCAGCCTTTACAGCGCTATCCACGAACAAATGCAACTACTCGCTCAAGCCGAGATTCCTTTTGAGGTAATCCCTGGTATTAGTGCTTTCCAAGCCGCCGCAGCCAAATTAAATGTCGAACTTACGGTTCCGGGTTTGGTGCAGACTATTATACTGACTCGTATCAGTGGACGCACGCAAGTACCACCAAAGGAAGAGTTGGCTTCACTGGCAGCACATCAAGCTAGTCTTTGCTTGTATTTAAGCGCTCGTCACGTTGAGGATTCCCAAACAAAACTTCTAGAACATTATCCCCCCGAAACGCCGGTAGCCATATGTTTTAGAGTCGGTTGGCACGATGAAAAAATATTTGTAGTTCCCCTCAATCAAATTGCAGATTATACCCACAAAGAAAAACTGATTCGCACCACGCTTTATATTATTAGCCCCGCTCTTGCTGAAACTACAGCGCGATCGCGATTATATCACCCAGAGCATTCCCATTTGTTTCGTCCCAAGGGATGAGGGTGATGGGGGGATGGGGTGAAATAAATAACAACCATCAACCATCAACCATCAACCATCAACCATACAACTAACTCCTAACTCCTAACTCCTAACTCCTAACTCCTAACTCCTAACTCCTAACTCCTAACTCCTAACTCCTAACTCCTAACT